>NZ_JBQXES010000023.1:35407-46062 GCF_052599055.1 Thermophilibacter sp. ZX-H3
CGGGGGGGATGGGGCTGTGGGGGGATTTTGTTCAGCACAGAACCCTTCACTCTCCCGCGGGGCGCGGACGGACGCGGGACGCGCGCCCGCCGCGCGGCGCTGGCGGGCGCACGGGTCAGATGGACGCGAGACGCAGACGGGACCGGACGCGGCGCGGCCCGCCCGCTGCGCTATAGTAGGTGTTCCTATGGCTCGTACGGAGGGGAGCGGATATGGCGGACTACAAGTCGGACATCGAGATCGCGCAGGAGGCGGAGATGCTGCCCATCACGGAGGTCGCCGCGCGCGCGGGCCTCACGGAGGACATGCTCGAGCCCTACGGGCGCACCAAGGCCAAGGTCGACATCCACTCGCTGGCGGACCGCCCCTCCAAGGGCAAGCTCGTCCTCGTGACGGCCATCAACCCCACGCCCGCGGGCGAGGGCAAGACCACCACGTCCGTCGGCCTCGCCGACGCGATGAACCGCCTGGGCCACCAGACGATGCTCTGCCTGCGCGAGCCCTCGCTCGGCCCGGTCTTCGGCATCAAGGGCGGCGCCGCGGGCGGCGGCTACGCGCAGGTCGTCCCCATGGAGGACATCAACCTCCACTTCACGGGCGACTTCCACGCCATCGGCGCGGCCAACAACCTCTGCGCTGCCATGCTCGACAACCACATCAAGCAGGGCAACGCCCTCGGCATCGACCCGCGCCGGATCGTGTGGAAGCGCTGCGTGGACATGAACGACCGCCAGCTCCGCAACGTCGTGGACGGCCTCGGCGGCGTGGCGGACGGCATGCCGCGCCAGGACGGCTTCGACATCACGGTGGCCTCCGAGGTCATGGCGGTCTTCTGCCTCGCGACGGACCTCGCCGATCTCAAGGCGCGCCTCGGGCGCATGGTGATCGCCTACACCTACGACCGCAAGCCCGTCACCGTCTCCGACATCCACGCCGAGGGCGCCATGACGGCCCTGCTCAAGGACGCCATCAAGCCCAATCTCGTGCAGACGCTCGAGGGCAACCCCGCCTTCGTCCACGGCGGCCCCTTCGCCAACATCGCCCACGGCTGCAACTCCGTCGAGGCCACGACGACGGCGCTCAAGCTCGCCGACTACGTGGTGACCGAGGCAGGCTTCGGCGCCGACCTCGGCGCCGAGAAGTTCCTCGACATCAAGTGCCGCGCCACGGGGCTCGCCCCCTCCGCGGTGGTGCTCGTGGCCACCGTGCGCGCGCTCAAGTACAACGGGGGCGTCCCCAAGGCCGACCTCACCACGGAGAACCTCGAGGCGCTCGAGGCCGGCCTGCCCAACCTGCTGCGCCACGTCTCCAACATCAAGGACGTCTGGGGCCTGCCCGTCGTCGTGGCCATCAACGCCTTCCCCACGGACACCGAGGCGGAGCTCGCCCTCGTCGAGCGCCGCTGCAACGAGCTCGGCGTCAACGTCGCGCTCTCCGAGGTCTGGGCCAAGGGCGGCGAGGGCGGCGTGGCGCTCGCCAACGAGGTCGTCCGCCTCTGCGACGAGCCGTCCGACTTCCGCTACGCCTACGAGCTGGAGGGCGGCATCGCCGAGAAGGTCGAGGCCATTGCGACCAAGGTCTACCACGCCGACGGCGTCGACTTCACCGGCCCGGCCAGGCGCCAGCTCGCCCAGCTCGAGGAGCTCGGCTACGGCGGCCTGCCCATCTGCATGGCCAAGACCCAGTACTCCTTCACCGATGACCAGACCAAGCTCGGCGCTCCCGAGGGGTTCCGCATCACGGTGCGCAACCTCCGCGTGTCCGCCGGCGCGGGCTTCATCGTGGCGCTCACGGGCGACATCATGACCATGCCCGGCCTGCCCAAGGTCCCGGCCGCCGAGAAGATCGACGTCACGCCCGACGGCAAGATCGTCGGCCTGTTCTGACGGCGTTCATGGCGAGGGTGACGGGGTCGTCTGTCAGGTTTTGAGGAAGGGGCGCCTTGGACGAGAGGTACACGGAGCTGAGCTGCGAGGAGTTCTCCGACCGGCTCGCGGCGCGCGAGAGCGTTCCCGGCGGCGGGGGCGCGGCCGCGCTCGTCGGGGCGCTCGGGGCGGCGCTTTGCTCGATGGCGGGCTCCTTCACCGTGGGAAAGCCCCGGTACGCGTCCGTCGAGGACGAGGTCCGCGCCCTCGTGGACGAGGCCGAGGACGTGCGCTACCGCCTGCTCGAGCTCGTGGAGGAGGACGCGGAGGGGTTCGCGCCCCTCGCCGCGGCCTACGCCATCCCGCGCGATGACCCCGGCCGCGCGGAGGCGCTCGAGCGCGCGACGGAGGCGGCCGCGATGGCGCCGCTCGCCATGGTGGGGGAGTGCTGCCGCGCGGTCTCCCTCCTCGAGCGCATGGGGGAGCGCTGCTCGCGCCTGCTCGCGTCCGACGTGGCCTGCGGAGCGCTGCTCGTGCGCGCGGCGCTCGGGGCGGCGAGCGTCAACGTCTACGTGAACACCGCCTCGCTCGCGGACCGCGCGCAGGCGGCGGCCATCGAGTCCGCCTGCGAGGAGCTCGTCGAGGAGTACGTCCCGCGCGCCGAGCGGCTCGCCGAGTCGGTCCTCGAGGGCATCCGCGGGAGGTCTCGCTGATGGCGGAGCTGCTCAGGGGCGCCCCCGTCGCCCGCGCCATCGCGGAGGGCCTTGCCCCCCGCGTCGACGCCCTGCGCGCGCGGGGGGTCGAGCCCCGGCTGGCCGTCGTTCGCGTGGGCGAGCGCGAGGACGACCTCGCCTACGAGAGGGCGGCGGAGAGGCGCTGCCTTGCGGCCGGCATCGCGTTCCAGAGGGTCGTCCTCGAGGCCGACGGCGTCGACCAGGCGTCGCTCGAGGGCGCGCTCGACGCGCTCGGCGCCCGGGGCGACGTCCACGGCATCCTGCTCCTGCGGCCCCTGCCGGCGCCCCTCGACGACGCGGCCGCGGCGGCGCGCGTCCCCGCCGAGAAGGACGTGGACTGTGCGGGCCCCGCGGGGCTTCTCGCCACGCTCTCCGGGCGCGGCGGCGGCTTCGCCTCCTGCACCGCGGAGTCCGCGCTCGCGATCCTGGACCACTACGGCGTGCCGCTCGACGGCGCCAACGTGACCGTCGTCGGCCGCTCCCTCGTGATCGGGCGCCCCGTCTCTGCCCTCCTCCTGGCGAGAGACGCCACGGTGACCACCTGCCACACGCACACGCGCGACCTCGCGGCCGCCTGCCGTGCGGCGGACGTGATCGTTGCCGCGGCGGGGTCGCCCGCCGCCATCGGCCCGGGCTGCGCGCGGCCGGGCCAGGTCGTCGTCGACGTCGGCACCAACTGGGACGCCGCCGCGGGCCGCCTCGTCGGCGACGTCGATTTCGACGCCGTCGAGCCCATCGTCTCCGCCATCACGCCCGTGCCCGGCGGCGTGGGCGCCGTAACAACCGCCATCCTGGCCCGGCACGTCGTCGAGGCCGCAGAGAGGACCTGCCGATGAAGCTGACCGAGAAGCCCTCCTCGTCCTACAGCGGGGCGATGACCCCCGCGTCGATGGAGCTCAAGAACGAGCGCGTCGCCGAGACCAAGGCCGGGACCGACCTCGCGAGCGCCCTCGTGCTCGCCGTCATGTCGGGGGCGTTCATTTCGCTCGGCGCCACGTTCATGCTCGTGGTGAAGTCGGACGCCACGCTGCCCTTCGCAGCCACGCAGCTGCTCGGCGGCTTCTCCTTCACGCTCGGGCTCTTCCTCGTCCTCGCGGCGGGCGCGGAGCTCTTCACCGGGAACTGCCTCATGGTCATGGGCCCGCTCTCCGGGCGCTTCTCGTGGGGCAAGCTCCTCTCGAGCTGGCTGGTGGTGCTCGCGGGCAACCTCGCGGGCGCCCTGCTGGCGTCCGCCGCCATGCTCGCTGCGGGCGTCGCGTCCGCCAACGGGGGCGCCCTCGGGGAGGCGGCCATCGCCGTGGCGGAGGGCAAGGTCGCGCTTGGCTGGGGGACCGCCTTCGCGCGTGGCATCCTCTGCAACATGCTTGTCTGCCTTGCCGTCTGGGTCGGCCACTCCGCCAACTCGGTCACCGACAAGTTCTTCTCGGCGCTGCTGCCGGTCATGGGGTTCATGGCGGCGGGCTTCGAGCACTGCGTGGCCAACATGTTCTTCCTGCCCTATGCGATGATGCTGCAGGCGACGGGCGTCGCCTCGGGCTCGGTCGACCTTGCGGGCGTCCTGCACAACCTGAGCGCGGCCACGCTCGGCAACCTCGTTGGCGGCGTCGTGCTGGTGGGCGTGTCCTACTGGTTCGTGTACGGCAGGGGAAGGGATCGCGCGTGAGCGACAAGAGCACGTCGGGCGAGAAGAACGTGAACGCCCAGGGCTTTGGCCCCATCGACAAGCCCCGCGTGGAGGCGGCCGTCCGCGAGCTCCTGCTCGCCATCGGCGAGGACCCCGACCGCGAGGGGCTGCTCGGGACGCCCGACCGCGTGGCGCGCGCCTGCGAGGAGATTCTCGGCGGCACGCAGGAGGACCCGGGGGCGCACCTGCGCCGCCAGTTCCACGAGCCGGGAAACCAGGAGATGGTGATCGTCAAGGACATCCCGTTCTCCTCGCTCTGCGAGCATCACATCCTGCCCTTCACCGGCCGCGCGCACGTCTGCTACATCCCGCGCGACGGCCGCATCACGGGACTCTCCAAGATCGCGCGCTGCGTCTCGGGGTATGCGCGCCGCCTCCAGGTGCAGGAGCGGCTCACCGGGCAGATCGCCGACGCCATGGTGCGCGAGCTCGACCCGCTCGGCGTCCTCGTGGTGCTGGAGGCCGAGCACACCTGCATGACCATGCGCGGGGTTCGCGCGGCGGGCGCGCTCACCACCACCTCGGCGGTGCGCGGGTGCCTGCGCGACCTCAAGACCCGCCAGGAGGCCCTTCGCCTCCTCGGGCTGTAGCTCGCCTATTTGGGCGCCCATTTGGGGACAGGCCCCTTTTGGGCAAGTTTTCAAGCATACAAACTTGCCCAAAAGGGGCCTGTCCCCAAATGGGCGCCCAAATAGGCGAGGGAGCTAGTTGCAAGGGAGACACTGTGTACCAGCTGCCGTTCGAGGTTCCGGAGATCACGTACGAAGAGGCGCTCGACGTCCTGCACGGGGCGCTGCGCTTCGGGATCGAGCCCCTGCTCGAGACCGTGGAGGACATGCTCGCCGAGCTCGGCGATCCCGACCTCGCGTTCGAGTGCGTGCAGGTCGCCGGCACCAACGGAAAGACGTCAACGAGCCGCTTCACGGCCGCCATCCTGGCGGGGGAGGGCCTCTCCACGGCGCTCTACACGTCGCCGGAGCTCGTGAGCTACACGGAGCGCATTGAGGTCGGCGGCGCGCCCGTCTCCGAGGAGGCCTTCGCGCACGGCATCTCCGCCGCGCGCGAGGCGGGCCGTCGCGTGAACGAGCGCCGCGCCGCCCAGGGCCTTCGCCCCTACGACGTGACCGAGTTCGACACCCTTACGGTGGCCGCCATGGTCGTCTTCGCCGAGGCCGGGGTCGACGTGGCGGTGCTCGAGTGCGGCATGGGGGGCCGCTGGGACGCGACCTCCGCCGCCAAGTCCATCCGCGCCGTGGCGGTGACCGGCATCGGGCTCGACCACATGCGCGTCCTCGGGGACACCCTCGAGAAGATCGCCGGCGAGAAGGCCGCCATCATCAAGCCCGGCCGCACCTGCGTGCTCGGAGTGGGGACCGCCACCCCCGACAGCGTCGAGGACGTGTTTCTCGCCCAGGCGCGCGCGGCCGGCGTGACGCCCGTGCTGCTGCGCCCCGAGTGCCTCGAGGACGCGGCGGGGGAGATGCACCCCGGCGTGCCGCGCCGGCACGACGACCTCCCGCGCGCGAGCTACCGGATCGTGCGGCGCCCCGCGCGCATCGGGGCGCCCCTCGAGCTCACGGTGGCCACGCCGCGCGCCACCTACGAGGGGCTCGCCTGCCTCAAGCCCGCCTACCAGGCCGCCAACGTGGCCTGCGCCGTGGCGATCGCGGAGGGCTACCTCGGCCGAGCGCTCGACGCCGACGCGCTCTTCACCTCCGTCGTCCAGTGCCCGACGCCCGGCCGCTTCCAGCTCCTGCGACCGGAGCCGCCCGTCCTCATAGACGCCTGCCACAACCCGCAGTCGGTCGCGGCGTTCCTGACCGCCGTCGATGCCGTGGCGCCCGTCCGGGAGGAGCGGCCGACGCTCCTGGCGGCCGTTCTCGCCGACAAGGACGTGGCGGGCATCGTGGCCCTTCTCGCCCGCGCGTTCCCGCGCGTCGCCGTCACGCAGACCGCGAGCCCGCGCGCCCTCCCCGCGGCCGAGCTTGCCGCCCTCTTCGCCGACGCCGGCGCGGAAGTGACCGGGACGTATCCCACGGTTGAGGCCGCAACGTCGGCATTGTGTGGAGAATCCTACGTTGGATGCGGTTCCATCACGCTCGCGGGCGAGCTTGCGGCCCTTCTCGGATAGCTTTTGTTACAATTCAGCTGTCTGTGGCGTCGCACCGTGACGTTTTCCGATGGCAGAAGGAGTCCCCGTCATGCAAGAACTTTTCGACCAGCTCATCACGCCCGAGGTCCGCATGGTCCTCTACCTCATGGTCGTGTGCGTCGTCATGCTCTACATCCTCTCGATCGTCTATGTGATCCGCGACGCCCAGCGCCGCGGCGCGGAGCCCTGGTGGATGTGGGCGATCATCTCCGTGATCCCCATCGTGGGCCTGCTCGCCTACGTCATCCTGCGCCCGAGCTCCTACCTCATCGACCGCGAGGAGCAGGACCTCGACATCGCTCTGCGTGAGCACCAGCTCTCCCACTACGGCATCTGCCCCAAGTGCGGCGCCCCCATCGACCGCGACTTCGTGGTCTGCCCGATCTGCAACACGCAGGTGCGCAACGTCTGCCCCACCTGCCACCGCCCGCTCAACGCGGACTGGAAGGTGTGCCCCTACTGCCGCACCCGCATCCAGTAGCGACGCGAAGGTTCTTCTCGGCACGCACGGCCCCGCCCCGGCGGGGCCTTTTTCGTTTGGCGGGCCTAGGCAGGGCGATATACTGAGAACATCACGACCTCGGTGGAGGGGGCTCGCATGGGCGTATCACGCCGTTTGGCTGCACTGCTCTCGGTGCTTGTGGCCCTTGTCTGTGGCGTCATCCCCGTGCGATCAGCCGCCGCCCAGCTCGCTGATGATGACCGGGAGGGGATAGCCGAAGCCCTCGCGTCCGTCTATCTCGACCGCGACTCGTTCGGACTTGACGATGTCGACTTCGAGGCGCTTGAGGTGGGTGAGCCCCTGCCGGCCTACGAGGCTCTCCCCTCAGGGCCCGAGCGCGTGGCGCTCGACTACTTCCCTCTCTTCCAAGATGGCGAGCTCGTGGCGTTTGCCCTGCGTACCGAGGGCGGTATGTTCCAGCTGGATACCGCGCTCGCCCGAGGCGTGGGCTCGCTGGGACCTGATCAAGCCGCCCTTGTGTTCGACCGCGGCGCGTGCTGGGTGTGGGACGGGGCGTCGCTCGGCACGGCCTTCGAGACCGCCGAGCCCGTCGACGGCCGGTCGGACCTCTCCGAGGGGGTGAGTCCATCCTATTTCTCGGGCGTCGAGTCTGTCGAGCTTGGCCCTGCGGAGCCGCTTGGCTTCTCGCTGGCGCGGGACCTGACCGCACGGCCCTCGGGAGGGGCTGGGGAATCGGCGCCCCTTGTCAGCGACGGCTCTTCCGTGTCCCTTGTTGCTGCCGGTGCCGTCGTCTTGACTTGTGTTGTGGTTGCGGCGCTTGTGGTTCGCTTTAGGGCGAGGAGATAGTTCTGATCTTGCGTGGTCTTCCTCCCGTCCGCTTTGAGCATGCCTCCACGCACGGTTTCGCCTGAAATGGAGCTGGTTCCGTGCATGGGGGCATGCTCGGCAGAGCTGTGCGCAGAGGCATGCTCGGAGGACGCGCTGGCGAGAAGAACCTGCCCTCCGGGCCCGTCGAGCATGCCCCTGCGCACGGATGTGGCTCCGCACGCGATGATGCTGGAGCTACGGCGCTTGCGTGCGCGGAGGCATGCTCGTGGCGTTTCTAAAGCGTTCTTCTCGCTAGCTTCGTGGTCCCGAGCATGCCCCGGCGCACATTCCAGCCGAGCATGCCCCGGCGCACGGAATCGTGCGGAATCCGGCTCAGTCCGTGCGCGGGGGCATGCTCGGCCACCCACCTCGTCCACCCGCCCCGGCCCGGCTCGGCGCCCGCCGCGTGAGCGCAGATGCTGCGAATCTGTTTCCCCGTGCATAGACTCGGCCCACTTGTGGTAAACCTATGGTCAGGCAATGACGAAAGGCGTGTCCCAGATGCAGCGCATCTTTGCACATAGCGCTCGAACGCAGACTATCTAGGCGTCTGTCCCTTCCCCGGGCCGGCAGGCCCCGGACAGGCGCCGCATATCGCTCGACGCTGCCAGGACGGCGGCGTACGGGCGATTTTCATGTTCGCAGACCATCCAGAGAGAGGTTTCCCATGAAGGTCCTGTATAACGACGGCCACATCGACGAGTGCCCCGCCGACGAGGTCACCCACGTCGTCCGCCACAGCGCCGCCCACATCATGGCCCAGGCCATCAAGCGCCTGTACCCCGAGGCGGACTTTGCCTACGGCCCGGCCACCGACAACGGCTTCTACTACGACATCGACCTGCCCGAGGGCCAGAAGATCTCCGAGGAGGACTTCCCGGCCATCGAGGCCGAGATGAAGAAGATCGTGAAGGAGAACCTCAAGTTCACCGTCTTCGAGCTCCCGCGCGCCGAGGCCATCGCCCTCATGGAGGAGCGCGGCGAGAAGTACAAGGTCGAGCACATCGGCGATTTGCCCGAGGACGCGCGCATCACCTTCTACCAGCAGGGCGAGTACATCGACATGTGCGTGGGCCCGCACCTCACCTACACCAAGGCGCTCAAGGCCTTCAAGCTCACGGGCGTCTCGGGCGCCTACTGGAAGGGCGACAAGGACAACAAGATGCTCATCCGCGTCAACGGCACCGCGTTCGCCACGAAGGACGAGCTCGACGAGCACCTGCGCCTGCTCGAGGAGGCCAAGAAGCGCGACCACCGCAAGATCGGCCGCGAGATGGACATCTTCATGATGCGCGACGAGGCCCCCGGCTTCCCGTTCTTCCTGCCCAACGGCATGATCCTCAAGAACGAGCTCCTCAGCTACTGGCGCGAGATCCACCGCGCCGCCGGCTACGTGGAGATCTCCACGCCCATGATCATGAACAAGGAGCTCTGGAAGACCTCCGGCCACTGGGACCACTACAAGGACAACATGTACTCCACGATCATCGACGACGAGGAGTACTGCATCAAGCCGATGAACTGCCCGGGCGGCGTGCTCGTCTACGCCTCCAAGCCGCACAGCTATCGCGAGCTGCCCATTCGCGCCGGCGAGATTGGCCTCGTGCACCGTCACGAGATGCGCGGCGCCCTGCACGGCCTCTTCCGCGTGCGCTGCTTCAACCAGGACGACGCCCACCTCTTCGTGCGCCCCGACCAGCTCACCGACGAGATCGTGGGCGTGGTGAACCTCATCGACTCCGTGTACGAGAAGTTCGGCTTCACCTACCACCTCGAGCTCTCCACGCGCCCCGAGGACTCCATGGGCTCCGACGAGGACTGGGAGCGCGCCGAGGCCGCGCTGCGCCACGCGCTCGAGAAGCTCGGCAAGGACTACGTGGTCAACGAGGGCGACGGCGCCTTCTACGGCCCCAAGATCGACTTCCACCTGGAGGACTCGCTCGGCCGCACCTGGCAGTGCGGCACGGTCCAGCTGGACTTCCAGATGCCCATCAACTTCGACCTCGAGTACACGGACGCCGACGGCTCTAAGAAGCGGCCGATCATGCTGCACCGCGTGGCGTTCGGCTCCATCGAGCGCTTCATCGGCATCCTGATCGAGCACTTCGCCGGCAAGTTCCCCACGTGGCTCGCTCCGTGCCAGGTGAAGGTCCTGCCGGTCTCCGAGAAGAGCCGCGACTACGCGCGCTCGGTCACCGAGAAGCTCGAGGCCGCAGGCATCCGCGCCGTCCTCGACGAGCGCGACGAGAAGATCGGCTACAAGATCCGCGAGGCGCGCAACATCGACCGCCCGCCCTACATGCTCATCCTCGGCGAGAAGGAGGTCGAGGCCGGCACCGTCTCCGTCCGCGACCGCTCCAACGAGACCGTCTCCCGCGACCTCGATGATTTCATCGCCGACGTCACGGCCGAGATCGCCGAGCGCCGCTAGGCGCGCGCCGCGGTGGGCGAGAAGAACCTCGATCTAGCGACCCTCCAGACGCTCTCGTCCCAGATGGGGCGGGAGCGCTGGAGGGTCCTTTCCGACGCCGCGCAGGTCGTGGCCAACTACCTCGTCTGCCACCCGCGCGTGGAGGCAGTGCGCTACCCGGGGCTCAAGACAGACCCCGACTTTCCGCGGGCAGCGAACACGCTCGTCGGCGGCTTCGGGCCCTACGTGGCGTACCGTGCGGCGGGGGAGTGGCGCCTCTGGGAGGCCGACGAGCGCGATGCGCGCGACCAGGTGATGGAGCTTGAGCTCTCCCTCGGGTAAGGCAAGGGGGCGGGGGGGGGGGGGGGGGGGGGGGGGGGGGGGGGGGGGGGGGGGGGGGGGGGGGGGGGGGGGGGGGGGGGGGGGGGGGGGGGGGGGGGGGGGGGGGGGGGGGGGGGGGGGGGGGGGGGGGGGGGGGGG
>NZ_JBQXES010000024.1:0-40577 GCF_052599055.1 Thermophilibacter sp. ZX-H3
CCGCGCCCTCGCCCAGCGCGAGTCGCGCAGCGAGCGAGGAGCGTAGCGACGAGCGCCGAGCGGCTGGGCGAGGGCGCGGCGGGACCAGCGAGGGCGTCACCAACGGCAACCTTCAGCGGCTCTGGAAGCAGGTCGTCGACCAGCTCGTGGCGCAGGTGCCGGCCAAGGGCTCGCTGCTCCTCTCGTCTACGGCGGTCTCCGACGACGGCGAGAAGCTCACGGTGTCGCTGCCGAAGGGCTCGCACTTCGCGGCGAGGATGCTCGAGCGTGCGGACGTCCGCGAGAGCGTGGAGCCGGTGATCTCCGCCGCATTCGGGCCGCGCCAGGTGGTGTATGTGGAGTCGAGCCTCGCCAACCAGGCGATCTCCCGCTCCGAGCGCCCGGCGCCCGCCCCGGCTCCGGCCCCGAGGCCCCAGCCGGCGCCACAGCCCGCTTCCCGGCCCGCTCCGGCGGCGCCCGCTCCCGCGCAGAGCGCCCCGGACCCCGCGCCCGCCTACCCCATGCCATGGGACGCCCCTACCCCGGCGCCGCAGCCCGCGGCCCAGGCAGCCCCCGCACCCCAGGAGCCCGCCGCGGAGCAGGTCCCCTACTCAGATGCCGACATCACCGTCTACGAGGAGACCTACGAGCCCGAGGTAACCTTCCCGGCCCAAACCGCTGCCCCCGCGGCCCCGCCGGCAAACCCGGCGCCCGCCCCCGCCGACAGCCCCGCCGTCGCTCCCGCCGCGACCAGCGAAACGAGCGAGGAGCGTAGCGACGAGCGCCGAGCGGACGGGCAAGGCCCCAGTGCGGTCGGAGGCGGGGGCGAGCTCACGCCCGAGTTCGCGGACATCGCCTCCATGCTGGCTGAGGCGTTCGGGCAGCCGCTCGAGGTGAGCGTGGAGTCGGCGGTGACGACCTCCGACGAGGACGCCGCGGCCGAGCTCGCCTATGATGGTGACCCCGCCTCGGACGACGGCTTCACGGCCGAGCCCGAGGAGGACGAGGACGACGACTGATCCCGGGGCGCCCGGGAGGACGAAAGGAGCCATGATGGCCAAGGGATTCAACATGGGCGGCATGAACCGCAACCAGATGATGGCGCAGGCCCGCAAGATGCAGGAGCAGCTCATCGCCGCGCAGCAGAAGGCCGCCGAGACCGAGGTCTCCGCGAGCGCGGGCGGCGGCGCCGTCAAGGTGACGGCCACGGGCGACATGCGCCTGACCTCGCTCGCCATCGACCCGGCCGCGCTCGACCCCGAGGACGTCGAGATGCTGCAGGACATGATCCTCGCCGCCGTGAATGACGCCCTCGAGTCCGCTGAGCGCATGGCGAGCCAGCAGATGAGCGCCGTCACGGGCGGCCTCAACATCCCGGGCCTCTTCTAGGGCGGCCTTCGCGATGATCGACCCGGTCAACGATGGTCGCGCGCTCCAGCGGCTGCTCGACGAGCTCGGCAGGCTGCCCGGCATAGGGCCGAAGTCCGCCCAGCGGATCGCCTACCACCTCCTCGAGGCGGATGCCGAGGAGGCGCGCCGGCTCGCCAACGCGATTCTCGACGTGAAGCAGCAGGTGCACTTCTGCCCCGTCTGCTTCTCGTACGCGACGCGCGACACCTGCGACGTCTGCGCTGACGGCACGCGCGACCGCGCGTCCATCTGCGTGGTCTCGGAGCCGCGCGACGTCACGGCCATCGAGCGAACGGGCACGTATCACGGTCTCTACCACGTCCTCGGCGGCGTCATCAGCCCCATGGACAAGATCGGGCCGGAGCAGCTGCACGTCCGCGAGCTGCTCGCTCGTCTCGCCGACGGCGCGGTGGACGAGGTCATCCTCGCCACCAACCCGGACGTCGAGGGCGAGACCACGGCAACCTATCTTGCCCGCGTCATCCGCCCGCTCGGCGTGCGCGTGACCCGGCTGGCGAGCGGCCTGCCCGTGGGCGGGGACCTTGAGTATGCAGACGAGGTGACCCTCGGCCGCGCCATCGAGGCGCGCCGGGAGGTCTAGCTAAGGGGGAAACGCAATGGCTGACGGACAGAGGAGGCGCCCCGCTCACGGCGCGCCGCAGGCCTCGAAGCGGAGCGCGCGCGGGTCCCGCACGTCCGGGGCGCGCCAGCGCCTGGCAAGCGACTCCGACCAGATTTCCACCATCCGGGCGGGCCAGGGGGCACGGGTCACCACGAGGAGCAACGCCGCGGAGGCGGCGGGCCGCGCGCGCCACAACGCCGAGGAGCGCTACTACGAGCGCCATCCCGAGGCCCGCGCCGCGCACGGCGGTCCCGAGCGCAGCCGCAAGAACGTCGTCCTTCTCGTCCTCGCGGCGGTGGCGGCCCTGGTCCTCGTCTTCTTCCTCGGCCGCTGCGTGGCCACGGTGCTGAGCCCCGCCCCCGAGGAGGGCGCGCCCCAGCAGGGCCACGGTCAGGCGGCCCTTACCGACGCGGAGCGCGAGTACCAGGAGCAGCAGACGCAGCATGACGCCGGCTCGGAGCAGGTGGGCGTCGACGGCACCGTCTCGTATGCGGGCGTCACCTACGCCCTGCGACAGCTCGACGACGGCCGGGTGGGTCTCGTCCGCGTTGGCTCCGACGGCTCCGACGAGGTTCTCACGGAGCTTGAGGGCACGCCCGTGGCCCTGGTCCGCCGCGCGGAGACCCTGCTCGTCCCCGAGAACCGCGACGGGGGCTGGGACGTGGTCTGCTACGTGATCGGCGGCCACGGCTCCGCCACGTACGTCGCCGGTCCTGACGGCTCGATGGTCCAGGGCTCGGGGGAGGCTACCTCGGTGGAGCTCTCCGGCGCCACGCTCCGAGTGACGGACGCGTCGGGCTCGGTCACGGAGGTCGCCCTCGAGTAGGTGCACGGCGAGACGGAGGGGGAGACAAAGGGGGCAGGTTCATTTGTCTCATTGGGGTGCATGAGACAAATGAACCTGCCCCCTTTGTCTCCCCCTCCGCACGAAAAATCGGCAGGCGGAAGATTTTTTCAAAATTCCTCTTGCCAAGGAGGGCGGACCTATGTAAGAATAGCTTCCGCGCAAGGCGAACGGGGTGTTAGCTCAGCTGGTTAGAGCGCCGGCCTGTCACGTCGGAGGTCGAGGGTTCGAGTCCCTTACATCCCGCCATTGCACCGTACGAGGGGCCCTTCGGGGCCCCTTTTTCGTAGGTAAGCACATCAACCGTCTCCGGTTTTTCCTCTCTCAAATGCTCATCTCGGAGTATCATATTCACATCAGTTTTGAATCTGACGAGGGAACGAGGATGGACCCCAGCGCCGAGCAGCTGACATATCGTGTCGCCGTATTCGACTTTGACGGGACCTCCATCCGGGGGCAGTCGGGCGCGCTCTTCACCGAGTACCTGATCCTGAACGGCGCGATGTCCCTGCCCAGGGCGCTGAGGCTGATCTGGTGGGGCATCCGCTACAAGCTCCATCTGCCGTATCGCCAGGACGAGGCCAGAGAGCTCGTGCTCGGTTCCCTCAAGGGCCGCAGCGCCAGCGAGGTGGACGCCCTCATGGTGCGCTTCCACGACAAGGTGCTCGTTCCGCGCTACCGCGCGCAGGCGCTCGCCGAGGTTCGCCGCTGCCACGACGAGGGCCTGGTGACCCTTCTCGTGTCCGCGACCTTCGACGCCATAGCCGCGGCCGCGGCCGAGAGGATCGGCTTCGATGGCTACGCGGCCACGCACATGGAGCGCGACGACCAGGGCAACTACACGGGAGCCGTCGACGGCCCCGTGGTGGCGGGCGACGAGAAGTACCGTGCCGCCGCGGCCTGGTGCGACTCCCATCTGGGGGTCGGGCGCTGGGAGCTCGCCCGCGCCTACGGGGATCACCACAGCGACAAGGACCTTCTCGCCCGCGCCGGGACGGCCGTCGCCGTCTGCCCGGGCAAGACGCTGAGGCTGCTCGCGAAGCGCCGCGGCTGGCAGATTCTCGACTGGGACGCGTAGGGTTCGATCGGCGCGGGGGGAGGCGCCGAGGGGAGGAACCATGGAGATATCACGAAAGACAGACTATGCGCTGCGCATGCTCGCCGCGCTCGTGAGCGACCCGGACGGGATCATCTCCGTCCGCACGGCGGCCAAGGAGAACAACATCCCGTACTCCTTCGCCCGCTCGATCCAGCACGACCTCGCCCTTGCGGGAATCGTCGAGAACTCGCGCGGCGCCGCGGGCGGCATGAGGCTCGCCGTGGACCCGCGCGAGACCACCCTGCTCCAGCTCGTCGAGGCGGTGCAGGGCCCCATCATCGTCTCGGGCTGCGCCACCGCGCTCGACGGCGCCGAGCCGTGCCCACGCCGGGGCACCTGCCACTTCACGTCGGTCTGGTGCAACGCCGAGCGGATGCTGCGCCAGCTCTTCTCGTCCGTCACCCTGCACGAGCTCGTTGTCGAGCGCCGCTCGCCGATGTTCCGGGGCACCTTCGAGCTCGTCGACGAGGACGCGGCGCGCGACGCCGCGCACATCGAGGGGGCCGCGTGAGCGAGCCTTCGGAACACGGGACCCTCGACCTGGGGGACTTTCGCGCCCTCGTGCTCGCGCGCGGGCGCGAGCTCTACCGCGACCTTCCGTGGCGCCGCACGCGCGACCCCTATGCCATCTGGATATCCGAGGTCATGCTCCAGCAGACCCAGACGACGCGCGTGGACGGCCGCTGGCAGCGCTGGCTCGAGCGGTTCCCCACGGTGGACGCGCTCGCCGCGGCGGATGCCGCCGACGTGCTGGACGAGTGGCAGGGGCTCGGCTACAACCGCCGCGCCCTCTCCGTGCTGCGCGCGGCGCAGGCGGTCTCGGCCGCAGGCGGCATGATGCCCGCGGAGACCGCGGCGCTCGAGGCCCTGCCGGGGATCGGGCCGGCCACGGCGGCGGGCATCCGCGCCTTCGCCTTCGACCTGCCCGGCGTCTACCTCGAGACCAACGTCCGCACCGTCTTTCTCCACGAGCTCTACCCAAACGCCGAGTCCGTCCCCGACCGCGAGCTCGTGCCGCTCGTGCGCGACACCTGCCCGCCGGATGCGAGCGACCCCGAGGACGACCCGCGCACCTGGTACTACGCCCTGCTCGACTACGGCGCCTACCTCAAGCGCACCGTCCCCAACCCGTCGCGGCGCTCGCGCGGGCACACGCGTCAGTCGCGCTTTGAGGGGTCTCACCGGCAGAAGCGCGCCGAGCTGCTGCGCGTCCTTCTCGCTCACCGAGGGGACGGCGCCGGCGGCGCGGACTTCGAGACGATTTTCCAGGAGCTGGTTAGCTCGGAGCTCCGGGCGGGTAGAAGCGCCATAGGCGAGCCGGACGTCCGGGCACTTCTCGACGAGCTCGAACGCGAGGGATTTTGCCATAACGAGAGTGGCGTTTGGTACGTCTAAATGATACAATGTCCTAATACCGGGCAGAGGGCCCGGCGCACGTCGAGCGTTCCCGAGAGGGGACAGGAGAGGAGTTCCAATGGCCGTTGACTTTGAGAGCTCGCAGACGAAGAAGAACCTCGAGGCTGCCTTCGCCGGCGAGTCCCAGGCTACCAACAAGTACGCCTACTACGCGAGCAAGGCCAAGAAGGAGGGCTACGAGCAGATCGCCGCGATCTTCACCGAGACCTCCGGCAACGAGAAGGAGCACGCCAAGCTCTGGTTCAAGTACCTCCACGGCGGCGAGGTGCCCGACACCCTGACCAACATCAAGGACGCCGCGGCGGGCGAGAACTACGAGTGGACCGACATGTACAAGGGCTTCGCCGAGACCGCCGAGGCCGAGGGCTTCGCCGAGATCGCGGCCAAGTTCCGCATGGTCGGCGAGGTGGAGAAGCACCACGAGGAGCGCTACAACAAGCTGGCCGAGCGCGTCGAGAAGGGCGAGGTCTTCGCCCGCGAGGGCGTCAAGGTGTGGAAGTGCCGCAACTGCGGTCACCTGCACGTGGGCGCCGAGGCCCCCGAGGTCTGCCCGGTGTGCAACCACCCCAAGGCCTACTTCGAGGAGCAGGCCCTGAACTACTAGTCGCCTGACCTGACACACGCCTGGGAGGCCCCCGACTTCCACGCAGGACTGCGCTTCGCGGAAGATCCTGCTTAGGAAGTCGGGGGCCTCTCGCGTGCAGGGTCGCTCCTGCCGCCGGGAATTTGAGGCGCTTCGAGGAATCCTCGCTTAGGAGCCCGGGGCCGCCCGTCTCATGTCGCTCCTGCCGCCGGGGAATTTGAGGCGCCGGCGGGGCGGCTGTGTGAGCGCGTTGCGGGATCTGGGGTCATGGCAATTCCCGGGCCGCGGGCGTTGTCGTTTCGGGGGTTGTGGCAGCCGGGGGCGGGCGCCAGCTGGGCGTTCTTCTCGCCGCGCTGCGGAATAGGGGGTTGTGGCAGGCCGATCGCTGCCATAACCCCCTATTCGTTGACGCCGGGAGGGACGGAATTGCCACAACCCCCAAATCGACGACGCCGGGGCGGTGGGGCGCCGGGGCGGCGGGGCAGCGAGGCTGTCGCCCATGCGCCACAGAGCTGGCGACAAGAACGACCGGCCGCACTCGAGAGGGGCTTACGGCGTGATGCCCTGCCAGCGTCGCATTGCTTCGCCGTCCCATTTCCCGCACTCGCCGCCTTTTCGTGGACACGCGGTTGACGTAGGCCGCACAATGAGTGTTGTCCTGTGCACTGACCTTCGAGGAGCCTGACATGGAATCTCTTGACAGCACCCTCTACCTGAGCAACGACGACCTGTTCCTGCTCGCGAGCGGAAAGTGGTACCGGAGCTATGAGAAGCTGGGCGCCCACCCCGCCGTGGACGATGCCGGGACGAGCGGCTACCACTTCGCCGTCTGGGCGCCCGACGTCAAGAGCGTGCACGTCATCGGGGACTTCAACGGGTGGGACGAGCAGGCCAACCCGCTCTCCTGCTCCGAGACCGGCGGCGTCTGGCAGGGCTTCATCCCCGGCATCGGCCAGGAGGCGCTCTACAAGTACCTGATCGAGACCGCGGACGGCCGCAAGCTCTACAAGGCCGACCCGTACGGCTTCTACGCCGAGCAGATCCCCGGCACCGCGTCGCGCACCTTCGACCTCGCCGGCTACGACTGGGCTGACGGCGCCTACATGAAGGCGCGCGCCAAGCGCGACATGTTCAAGGAGCCGCTCAACATCTTCGAGGTGCACCTCGGCAGCTGGCGACGCCACGGCGACGAGCCCCAGGGCGAGCCGCGCCCCGACGGCACCTACCCCGGCCCCGGCGACCCGTTCCCCGCGCAGCGCGGCGTCGTCTACTCCTATGACGACCTCTCCGTCGAGCTCGTCGCCTACGCCAAGGACATGGGCTACTCGCACATCGAGATCATGCCCGTGAACGAGCACCCGTTCGACGGCTCCTGGGGCTACCAGCCCACCGGCTACTACGCCGCCACCTCGCGCTACGGCAACCCCAAGCAGTTCATGCACTTCATCGACGCCTGCCACGAGGCGGGTATCGGCGTGATCCTCGACTGGGTGCCGGGCGGCTTCTGCGCCGACGCCCAGGGCCTCGCTACCTTCAACGGCGAGATGCTCTACGAGCACAAGATCCACCCCAACTGGAGCACGCACCAGTTCGACTACTCCCGCGGCGAGGTCCGTAGCTTCCTCGTCTCCAACGCGCTCTTCTGGGCCGACCTCTTCCACGCCGACGGCATCCGCATGGACGGCGTCTCCTCGATGCTCTACATGAACTTCGGCATCGACGACCCCGGCCAGAAGCGCTTCAACGAGAAGGGCACCGAGGAGGACCTCGACGCCTCCGCGTTCATCCGTCAGACCAACGAGGTCATGGGCAAGTTCCACCCCGACGTCATGATGATCGCCGAGGAGTCCACCGCCTGGCCGCTCGTGACCTATCCGCCCGAGGACGGCGGCCTCGGCTTCCACTTCAAGTGGGACATGGGCTGGATGAACGACACCCTGCACTACATGCAGACCGACTTCCCGTGGCGTCCGGGCAACTACCGCATGCTCACGTTCTCCTCGATGTACCAGTTCAATGAGAACTTCATCCTGCCGCTCAGCCACGACGAGGTCGTCAACGGCAAGTGCTCGCTCATCACCCGCATGCCCGGCGACTACTGGCGTCAGTTCGCCGGCATGAGGGCGCTGGCGTTCTACCAGGTCACGCACCCCGGCGGCAAGCTCAACTTCATGGGCAACGAGATCGCCCAGTTCATCGAGTGGCGCTACTACGAGGGGATCCAGTACTTCCTCGCCGAGCAGTACGAGACGCACCGCCACCAGCAGCAGTTCGTCCGCGACCTCAACCGCTTCTACAACGACCACGCCGCGCTCTGGCAGTGCGCCTTCGCCTCCGAGGGCTTCGAGTGGATCGACGCGGACAACTCCGACCAGTCGATCATCTCGTTCATCCGCAGGGGCGACAAGCCCGGCGACGAGCTCGTCATCCTCATCAACTTCGACGTCAACGCGCGCGAGGACTTCCGCATGGGCGTCCCGGAGTGGGGCGTCTACGAGGAGCTCTTCAACTCCGACGACGAGCGCTACGGCGGCTCCGGCGTCATCAACACCGGCAAGCTCAAGTGCCAGGACGAGCCGTGGAACGGCCGCGAGCAGTCCGTCGTGGTGCGCGTCCCGCCGCTCGGCGGCATGATCCTCAAGAAGACGGGCACGCTGCGCCGCCCGGCCAAGAAGAAGCCCGCCGCCGCCAAGCCCGCGGCCAAGGCCACCAAGGCCGCGGCGAAGACGGCCGAGAAGGCCGCGCCGAAGAAGCCCGCCGCAAAGAAGCCCGCGGCCAAGAAGGCGACGTCTTCCGTAAAGACGGCGTCATCGAAGAAACCCGCCGCTAGAAAAACGACGAAGGCGGAGTAAACTTTTATGGGGCCACCCGGCGGGTGGCCCCAGACGGGTGACGGCCAAGCGACAGCCGACGCCCTCGTGCGGGACCCTCCCGCACGCCCCCGAGTTCTTGTCGCCCGACGCTAGGAGAGGCTTTGACTGACAACAAGATCTTTGAGAACGAGAAGGACTTCGTCGAGCAGTACCGCGAGGCGTGCGTCGCGCGCTACGGCACGCCCTTCGAGGGCCTTGCCGACCACGAGCGCTTCTACGCCCTCGCCGAGCTCATCGCCAACAAGGGCCGCGCCATCTTCCCGGAGTCCCACCCCAAGGGAGCCAAGAAGGTCTACTACTTCTCCCTCGAGTTCCTCCTCGGTCCCCTGCTTGACAACTACCTGATCAACTTCGGCGTCCGCGACCTCGTTGCCGAGGGCGTCAAGGAGATGGGCGCCGACCTCGACGCCCTCTGCCGCCAGGAGGTCGATCCCGGCCTCGGCAACGGCGGCCTGGGCCGTCTGGCCGCGTGCTTCCTCGACTCCATGGCCCACGAGGGCATCGCCGGCTACGGCAACGGCATGCGCTACCGCTACGGCCTCTTCCGCCAGTACATCGAGGGCGGCCGCCAGGTCGAGCGCACGGACAACTGGCTTGCGGGCGGCTTCCCCTGGGAGACCCGCAAGGACGGCAGCGCCGTGCTCGTCCGCTTTGGCGGCCAGGTCGTCCGCCACGAGGAGGACGGCAAGTTCTGGTTCACCCAGGAGGGCGGCGAGGTCGTCCGCGCCGTCCCGTATGACGTGCCCATCATCGGCTACGGCGGCAAGGTCGTGAACAAGCTGCGCCTTTGGTCGGCCGAGCCCTACACCGAGGACTTCGACCTCGACGCCTTCAACGCCGGCGACTACGCGCGCGCCAACAAGTTCCGCTCCGACGTCGAGGCGATCTCCACGATCCTCTATCCCAACGACGCCGGCGAGCACGGCCGCATGCTGCGCCTCAAGCAGGAGTACCTCTTCGTCTCCGCCGGCCTGCAGACGATCCTGCGCACCTACGAGCGCGAGTTCGGCCCCGACTGGGAGCACCTCGGCGAGCACGTCTGCGTCCACACCAACGACACGCACCCCGCCATGTGCGGCCCCGAGCTCATGCGCATCCTCGTTGACGAGAAGGGCGTGGGCTTTGACGAGGCCTACAAGATCGCCAAGGAGACGATCTCCTTCACTAACCACACGGTCATGCCCGAGGCGCTGGAGAAGTGGCCCATCAACACCTTCCGCAACCTCCTGCCGCGCCTCTACATGTTCATCGACGAGGTCGATCGTCGCTACCGCGACAGCCTGTCCACCCACCTCTCGCCGAACGAGGGCAACTGGACGGACGTCCTGAGCAAGACCGCCATCCTCTGGGACGGCCAGGTCCGCATGGCCAACCTCTCGATCATCTTCTCGCACTCGATCAACGGCGTCTCCGCGCTGCACACGCAGATCCTCAAGGACAGCGTCTTCCACGAGTTCTACGAGATGATGCCGCACCGCTTCAACAACAAGACCAACGGCGTCACGCACCGTCGCTTCCTCTGCGAGGCCAACCCGTCCTACTCCAAGCTCATCACCGAGGCCATCGGCGACGGCTGGATGGACGACGCGATGGAGCTCGAGAAGCTGCTGCCCTTCGAGGAGGACGCGAGCTTCCTCGATGGCATGGAGGCCGCCAAGAAGGCCGACAAGGAGCGCCTGGCCGCCTTCATCAAGGAGGTCTCCGGCGTCGAGCTTGACACCAACATGGTCTTCGACGTCCAGGTCAAGCGCTTCCACGCCTACAAGCGCCAGCTCCTCAACGTCTTCAAGGTGCTCGACGTCTACAACCGCATGCTCAAGGACCCGAGCTACAGCCCGCGCCCGACGGCCTTCATCTTCTCCGGCAAGGCGGCCCAGAGCTACACCTTCGCCAAGGAGGTCATCCGCCTCATCAACTCGGTGGCCGACGTCATCAACAACGACGAGCGCGTGAACGACAAGATCAAGGTGGCCTTCGTGCCTAACTTCGCGGTCTCCAACGCGCAGCTCATCTACTCCGCCGCGGAGATCTCCGAGCAGATCAGCGTGGCCGGCGCCGAGGCCTCCGGCACCTCCAACATGAAGCTCATGATGAACGCCGCCATCACGCTCGGCACCCTCGACGGCGCCAACATCGAGATCTCCGAGCTCGTGGGCCCCGAGAACATCAAGATCTTCGGCCTGCACGCCGACGAGGTCGACGCCCTGCGCGCCAGCGGCCGCTACTACGCCTGGGACATGTACAACGGCGACCGCGACCGCATCGGCCGCATCGTGGACATGCTGACCGACGGCACGCTCGCGCGCCTCTCCGGCAACTTCGACAGCATCCACGACTACCTGATGGTCGACAACGACCCGGATCTGGTCCTGCGCGACTTCCACTCCTATGTCCAGGCGTGGGAGGAGCTCACCGGAGCCTACGGCGACCGTCGCGCGTGGAACAAGGCGGCGCTCCACAATACCGCCAAGGCCGGATATTTCTCTTCTGACCGAACTATCCGTGAGTACATGACGGATATCTGGCACATTTAGGCTTACGTGCGGGGGCCCTCCGCGGCCCCCGCGTCTGGTAGTCGAAAGGAGTGGGGGTATGAGTAAGAAAGAGTGCATCGCAATGCTCCTGGCAGGCGGTCAGGGCAGCAGGCTCGGTGCGCTGACGAGCAACGTCGCAAAGCCGGCGGTTTCCTTCGGCGGGAAGTTCCGCATCATCGACTTTGCCCTCTCGAACTGCGCCAACTCGGGCATCACGACGGTGGGCGTCCTCACGCAGTACCGTCCGTACCTGCTGCACAGCTACATCGGGACGGGTGAGGCGTGGAACCTCGACGAGCGCGGCGGCGGCGTCTCCATCCTCCCTCCCTACGCGACCCAGACCGGTGGCGCCTGGTACGAGGGCACGGCCGACGCCGTGACCCAGAACCTGGGCTACATCGAGACCAACGATCCCGACTACGTCCTCATCCTGTCCGGCGACCAGCTCTATCGCATGGACTATGACGACATGCTCGAGACCCACAAGAAGAACAACGCCGATCTCACCATCGCCGTCATGCCGGTGCCGTGGGAGGAGGCCTCCCGCTTCGGCATCCTGACCGCCGACGAGGACGGCCGCATCAGCAAGTTCACCGAGAAGCCCAAGAAGCCCGATTCAAACCTCGCCTCCATGGGCATCTACATCTTCACCGCCGACCTTCTCGTCGAGACGCTGAAGGAGGATGCCAACGACCAGAACTCGAGCCACGACTTCGGCGGCGACATCATCCCGAAGCTCCTCGAGGCCGGCAAGCGCCTCTACACCTACAAGTTCGAGGGCTTCTGGCGTGACGTCGGCACCATCTCGAGCTACCACGAGACGAGCATGGACCTCCTCGGGCCCAACCCCGCCTTCGACATCTTCAGCAACGAGTTCCCCATCATGAGCAACTCGTCCACCCGCCCGCCCGCGCTCGTGGGCAAGGACGCCACCATCGACGACTGCCTCGTCTCCAACGGCTGCCAGGTCTACGGCACCGCCAAGCACTCGATCCTCTCGACCGACGCCTACGTCGGCGAGCGCGCCACGGTCATCGACTCGGTGCTGCTCCCGGGCGCGAGGGTCAAGGACGGCGCCCACGTCGTGCGCGCCATCCTCGGCGAGAACTCCGTCGTGGAGGAGAACGTTAGCGTCGGCAGCGTCGACCAGACGAAGGACACCGCCGTCATCGGCAACGACGTCGTGGTCGGAAAGGGGGAGAACTAATCATGGAGAAGGTCATCGGCCTTATCACCTGCAACTACTCGGCAAAGGAGTCGAGCGCGCTCACCGAGAGCCGCCCCGTGGCGTCGCTGCCCTACTTCGGCCGCTACCGCCTCGTCGACTTTGCCCTCTCCAACATGGTGAACTGCGGCATCCGCACCGTCGGCATGGTCATGCCGTACAACTACCGCTCCATCATCGACCACGTGGGCTCCGGCAAGGACTGGGACCTCGACCGCAAGAACGGCGGCCTGTTCATCCTGCCCGGCTCCGCCTTCGGCACCTCCCGTACCGGCGCCCGCTTCCTGCTGCGCGACCTCGTCCACAACAAGGCCTACTTCACGCGCAGCACCTCTGACGCCGTGTTCTTCTCGACCGCCAACTTCGTGTTCAACGCCGACCTCAACAAGGTCTACGACGCGCACAAGGAGTCCGGCGCCGACGTCACGGTGATCGTCAAGACCGCCACCGAGAAGGACGCCGACGTCACCGCCTTCGACGTCGAGGACGGTCGCGTCTGCGGCGTGCACCACGGCGCCAACTTCGGCGAGACGATGTTCCTCGACTGCTTTGTCATCAACCGCCAGCTCCTGCTCGACATGTTCGACTGGTACGGCCCGACGGACTACCTCGACCTCTTCGAGGCCATGACCGGCGACTTCGGCCGTGTGAACGTGCGCACCTACGAGTACGACGGCTACGTCGCGCCGATCTTCAACAAGCGCTCCTACTTCCGCGCCAACATGGACCTGCTCGACCCGCGCATCACCGCCGAGCTCTTCCCCGACGACCGCACCGTCAAGACCAAGACGCACGACACGCCGCCCGCCAAGTTCGAGGTCGGCTCCCACGTCCTCAACTCGGCCGTCTCCTCCGGCGACCGCATCTACGGCAGCGTGAGCGACACGATCCTCGGCCGCAACGTCATCATCGAGGCCGGCGCCACCGTGCGCAACTCGATCGTGATGCAGGGCTGCGTCGTCAAGAGCGGGGCGCGCGTCGAGAACGCGATCGTGGACCGCGCCAACGTCGTGCCCGCCGGCACCGAGCTCAGGGGCACCCCTGAGGACGTGCTCATCAAGGAGAAGTCTCGCGACTAGTACCGAGGGAGAACCACCGTGTCAACCAATGCCAAGCGCAGGAAGTTGAGGGTGCTCTTCGCGTCTTCCGAGGCCGTCCCGTTTGCCAAGTCGGGCGGCCTCGGGGACGTCGCCGGCTCCCTTCCCCGCGCACTGAAGCACGCCGGCGCCCGCGTCGCCGTCATCCTGCCCAAGTACTCCACGATCCCGCAGGAGTACCTCGACCAGATGAAGCACGTCACCGAGTTCTACGTGCCGCTCGCCTGGCGCAACGAGTACTGCGGCATCGAGAAGCTCACGATGCAGGACCTCGACTTCTACTTCATCGACAACGAGGCCTACTTCAAGCGCGACAGCCTCTATGGCTACTTCGACGACGGCGAGCGCTTCGCGTTCTTCTCGAAGGCCATCTGCGAGGCCATCGCCAAGGTGCCCGAGCTCGAGTGCGACGTGCTGCACTGCAACGACTGGCAGACCGCGCTGTGCTGCGTGTTCCTGCGCGAGTTCTACCAGGACGTCCCGCAGTGCGCCAACGTGAAGACCATCTTCACGATCCACAACGTGAAGTTCCAGGGCCAGTACAGCGACGAGATGCTCGAGCAGGTGCTCGGCCTCGCGCACATCCCGGCCGCCCGCGACCAGCTCCGCTGCGACGAGCGATCCATCAACTTCATGAAGGGCGCCCTGCTCTACACGGACTTCCTCACCACGGTGAGCCCGAGCTACGCCTACGAGCTGCAGATGCCGTTCTACGGCGAGGGCCTCGACGACATCTTCCGCCGTCGCGCGGGGCAGCTGCGCGGCATCCTGAACGGCATCGACCAGTCCATCTGGAACCCCACGACGGACCCGATGATCCCGGCCAACTACTCCGCCAAGGAGATCGGGAACAAGGCCGAGTGCAAGCGCACCCTCCAGGAGGAGCTGGGGCTGGCACAGGACCCGACGCGCCCGCTCGTGGTCTCGATCGGCCGCCTCACGGACCAGAAGGGCCTCGGCCTCGTCCGCTACGCGATGGACCACCTCATGTCCCGCGGCGTCCAGGTTGCCATCCTCGGCACGGGCGACAAGGACCACGAGGACGCGTTCCGCTACTTCGCGGCCAAGTACCCCGGCCAGATGTGCGCGCGCATCGCGTTTGACAACGCGCTCTCGCACCGCATGTACGCCGGCGGCGACCTGCTGCTCATGCCGTCCGAGTTCGAGCCCTGCGGCCTCTCCCAGATGATCGCCATGCGCTACGGTACGCTTCCCGTGGTGCGCGAGACGGGCGGCCTGCGCGACTCGGTCATCCCGTACAACAAGTTCACCGGCGAGGGCACGGGCTTCTCGTTCGCCAACATGAATGGCGACGAGATGGCCGACACCCTCCTCGGTGCGTGCGAGATCTTCTGGACCGATCCCGACGCTTGGTCTAACCTGATGCAGCAGGCCATGGCGACGGACTTCAGCTGGCGCCGCGCCGCGAACGACTACATGGACATCTACCACGACCTCCATCCGGAGATCATTCGGTACAACAAGCGGAGAGACAGGTAAGTTTGAAGGCACGTCACGTCACATCCGAGCCGGAGTACAGAAGTCCTTTCGGTGCCGTCCAGTTGGGCGGCACCGTTTCGCTGTCCATAGACGTGTGGGGGGACGACGTCGTCTTCTGCACGCTGCGCGTCTGGACGGACGCACACGGCGAGGAGCTCATCGAGATGCACGGCTCCCTCAAGGGGGACTGCCTGCGCTTCTCGGCAAACTATCGGTCGGCCGAGACCGGCGTCGTCTGGTACAGCTTCGACATCGAGGCCAAGGACGGCTCGGTCTGGCGCTACGGCGCCAAGCCGGGCTGGACCACGGGGGAGGGCGCCTTCGCGTACGGCGACCCGCCCTCGTTCCAGATCACGGTCTACGTCCCGCGCGCCGAGCAACCCCGCTGGTACCGTGACGCGGTGGTCTACCAGATCTTCCCCGACCGCTTTGCGCGCGGCGAGGACTGGGAGGAGCGCGCCAAGACGCTCGACCGGCCGAGGAAGGGCCCGGGGCACCGGCTCGTGGACTGGGACAAGCCCGTCGACTACGAGCGCACGCCGGAGGGCGGCATCGCCGTGTGGGACTTCTACGGGGGGACCCTCGAGGGCATTCGCGAGAAGCTCGAGTACCTCGAGGACCTCGGCGTGACGGCCATCTACCTCAACCCCATCTTCGAGGCCTCCTCCAACCACCGCTACGACACGGCGGACTACCTCGCCATCGATCCCCTTCTGGGCACCGAGCAGGACTTCAGCGCCCTGTGCGTGGACGCCGAGGACCGGGGGATCTCCGTCATTCTGGACGGCGTCTTCAACCACTCGGGCCAGGACTCGCGCTACTTCAACTCCTATGGGAACTACCCCGACCTCGGGGCCTATCAGAGCCCGGACTCCCCCTATCGCGACTGGTACTTCTTCAACGAGGACGGCACCTACGCGGGCTGGTGGGGCAACGGCGACCTGCCGGCGCTCAACGAGGACAACCCCGACTACCACGAGCTCATCTGCGGCCGGCGCGGCGTGGTGCGCAAGTGGCTGCGCGCCGGCGCGCGCGGCTGGCGCCTCGACGTGGCCGACGAGCTCTCGGACGAGTTCATCGAGGACATCAAGCGTGCGCTCGTCACGGAGCGCCCCGACGGCGTGCTGATCGGCGAGGTCTGGGAGGACGCCTCCAACAAGCTCGCCTACGGCAAGCTCCGCCAGTACTTCCAGGGGCGGGAGCTCGACGGCACGATGAACTACCCGTTCCGCACGGGCGTGCTCGCCTTCCTGAGGGGGGAGATCGGCGCCCCCGAGCTCGCCGCCCGCCTGGAGCAGCTGCGCGAGAACTACCCGCGCGACAACTTCTACTCGTCCCTCAACCTCCTCGGCAGCCATGACCGTGAGCGCCTCTTCACCGTGCTCGGAGGGGCACCGGACCCGGACTCCATCCCGGAGGGCGAGCGTGCGGGCTGGCACCTCGCGGACGACCAGGTGGGGCTTGCGAAGGCACGCCTGTGGGTGGCCGCGCTCCTGCAGATGACGCTTCCCGGCGTCCCCTGCGTCTACTACGGCGACGAGCTCGGCCTCGAGGGCCTGCGCGACCCGTACTGCCGCGGGAGCTTCCCGTGGGACGGCAGCCGCGGGCACGCCGACTGCCTCCTGACGTACCGTAACGCCATCGCCATCCGCCGCACGCTCCCCGTGCTCGTGGACGGCGAGTTCGAGCCCTTCTCGTTTGGGGAGGACGTCTTCGGCTTCTGGCGGACGGGCGCGGACGAGAGCGTGTGCGTCCTCGTCAACGCGAGCCTCTCCGAGGCGCATGACGTCAAGGTCCCGATGGTGGGAGACCTCGTCACGGACGTGGTCTCAGGTCGCGCGCCCAAGGTCGAGGGCGGGCAGGCGTCCACGTTCCTGTGGCCGCTCGGCACGGCGGTCCTGCACTTCCATCGCGCGCAGCGCCTCCAGCTTCCGCTCGGCCGGGGCATGGGCGTGCTCTGCCACATCACCTCGATTCCCAACGACGGAAAGCCGGGCACCCTCGGCGCCCCCGCCCGCCGCTTCGTCGACTGGCTCGCCGACCACGGGCAGACCTACTGGCAGGTCCTCCCCGTGAACCCCACGGACGAGTACGGCTCGCCGTACGCGGGCGTCTCGGCCTTCGCGGGCAACACGGACCTTCTCGAGAAGGACGTCGCCGAGACGCTCACGAGCCTCGAGAAGGTCGGCACCTCTGAGGACTACCTCGAGTTCTGCCACGAGAATGACTACTGGCTGACGCCCTATGCCACCTTCCGCGCCATCAAGGAGCTCTTCGGCGAGGGGCCGTGGCAGAGCTGGCCCGCGCGCTACCGCCACTACAGCCCGGCGCTCACGCGCAACCCGCGCATCGCGGCCGCGGTGGAGAACCACCGCCGCCTGCAGTACGCCTTCGACCGCGAGTGGCGCGACCTGCTCGACTACGCGCACGCCCGCGGCGTGCAGATCATCGGCGACATGCCCATGTACGTCTCCGGCGACTCCGCGGACGTCTGGAGCGAGCCCGACATCTTCGACCTCGACGAGTCGGGGCACGCGCGCCGCCAGGCCGGCGCCCCCGGAGACGCCTTCGCCCCCGAGGGCCAGGTATGGGGCAACCCCACCTACCGCTGGGACATGCTGCGCGAGCAGAACTACGGGTGGTGGCTCCGCCGCTTCAGCCGCATGCTGGCGCTCTACGACCACGTGCGCCTCGACCACTTCATCGGGTTCTCGTCGTTCTTCTCGGTGCCGTCCGGAAAGCCCGCGAGCGAGGGCTCCTTTGCCTTTGGCCCGGGTGCGGAGCTCTTCGAGGCGGCGTATCGCCAGTTTGGCCCGCTGCCGTTCATCGCGGAGGATCTCGGCGTCATCACGCCGGCGGTCCGCGCGCTCATGAGCTCGACCGGGTTTGCGGGGATGGACGTGGTCCAGTTCTTCGACGGCGACGTCCGCGCGTCCTATGAGTCGCGGCCCGAGACCGTGGTCTACACCGGCACGCACGACAACCAGACGCTCCTGGGCTTCTGCGAGAGCCGCTTTGGCGTCGAGGGGGAGGACGCCGCCGAGCTTGCCGATTCGGTCCTGCGACGCGCCCTGGGGTCTGCGGCCGACGTGGCGATCGTGCCCCTCCAGGACGTGCTCGGCCTCGGCGACGAGGCGCGCATGAACGTGCCTGGCATCGCGGGCGGCAACTGGTCCTGGCGTGCGGATGGCGAGCTCGTGGAGGCCGCGGGCGAGCGGCTCTCCAAGCTCGCGAAGGAGTCCGGCCGCTAGCGTGCAAGGGGCGTGCCACCGGCGTCGGGCTTATTTGTGCCACTGGCGTCAGGTTTATTTGGCACACGGGCCCGTGTGCCAAATAAACCTGACGCCAGTGGCACGCCCCCGGGCTCGTGTGCCAAATAACAGACGTCGCGAGGCCCCCGCAGGGTGGGTGTGCGGGGGTCTCGCGACGTTTTTGTGCGGCGAAGTGTCGCCAATCCCCCGCAGCGCCGACGTGCGGGGCCCTCGCGACGTTCTGCGGCGGGGAAATGTCGCCGCGCCCCCGCACGCTGACTCCGCGGGGCCTTCGCGACGTTCTGGGGCGGAGGTCGGCGCCGGGCGAGAAGAACCTGTGTGCGCACGCCCGCGCAGGTACAATAGCTGGGAAAACCAAGCCGCCACGCACCGACCCCGAAGCCGGGGCCGGCGCGTCCTCATGTAGGGATGCCCATGCTGATCGACCGCGTCTCTCGCAAGCTCCTCTCCGCGCCCGAGCTCGAGCCGCTGCTTCGCGAGCTCTACGCCGGGCATGACGCCACGCTTGCCGTGGCGCAGTCCGCGCGCCCGCTCGTGCTCGCGGCCCTCTGGGCGCGCGACCCGCGCCCGTGCTTCTTCGTGGTGTCGGGCGAGGAGGCCGCCGACCGCGCGGCCCGCGCGCTCGCCGCGTGGCTCGGGCAGGACGCGGTCTGCCGCTATCCGGAGCGCCGGGACCGCCCGTGGTCGGATGCCGCTCCGGACGACGCCGTGATCGGGGCGCGCTGCCGCGCCGTCGCGCGCCTCGCCGAGGGCGAGAGGTGCGTCGTGGTGGCCTCGGCGCACGCCCTGCTGCGCCGCGTGCCGCCCCGGGGCTCGGGCTACTTCGCCTCGAGCACCTTCGCGGTGGGGGAGGAGGTGCCCTTCGAGGACGTGCCCGCGCTGCTCGTGGGCATGGGATACACCGACGCCGGGGACGTGGACGCCCCCGGCACCTTCCACGTGCACGGCGACACGGTCGACGTCTTTCCGGCGCAGGCCAGCTCGCCGGTGCGCCTGGAGTTCTTCGGCGATGAGATCGACCGCGTGCGCCGCATGGTCCCCTCCACGGGCCAGACCATCGGCGAGCTCTCCGAGGTGACGGTCTCCCCCTGCCGCGAGCTCGCCTTCACCGACGAGACCGTGGCCCGCGCCGAGCGGGCGCTCTACAACCGGGCGCAGGACAACGGCAAGATAGCCGCGGACCTCGAGCTGATCCGGCAGCGCGCGGCGGACCCGTCGCTGGAGCGCTACCTCCCGGCGCTCTACGGGTCCACGTCGGGCCCGCTCGAGCACATGAGCGCGGACGCCCTCGTGGTCCTCGCCGAGCCTCGCGCCCTCTTCGACGACTGCATGCGCGCCTACGACGAGATCTCCGTCGCGGCCAACGCCTCACACGTCTCGCTGGACGGCCTCTACACCGCCCCCCGCGAGATGGACTTCGGCAGCCAGCAGCGCCTGTCCTTCTCGTCCATCCTGCGCGCGGGGTCAGGCGCGGCGACGGCTGAGCTCGCCGTGCGCCAGCCGCAGATCGCAGGCTCTGACGCCAAGCTCATGGGGCGCGTGCGCCAGCTCGTGGACGATAGGGCCTCGGTGCTCTTCGCCGTGCCGGACCGTGCGGCGCGCGAGGCCCTGGAGCTGCGCTTCACCGACGAGTCCGTCCCGGTGGTGGAGTCGCTCGGCACGTCGGCGGAGAACAACGACCCGCAGGTCCCGCCCCTTGAGCGCGGTCGCGTCACGTTCATCGACGCGCCGGTGCCGGCGGGCATCGTGATCCCCACGGCGGGGCTCGCGGTCTTCTCGGTCTCCGACCTCACGGCGCGCACGGCCAAGAACCGCCGTCGCGCCCGCCGCGTGGACCCCACGAGCGTGACCTTCCCCTTCAAGCCCGGCGACTACGTCGTCCACGCCACGCACGGCATCGCGCTCTTCTCGGAGATCGTGCGCCAGGAGGTGGCCGGCCGCGAGCGCGACTACTTCCTCCTGGAGTACGCCGGCGGCGACAAGCTCTTCGTGCCCTTCGAGCAGGTCGACCGCATCACGCGCTACGTGGGGCCGGACGGCAGCTCCCCGCGCCTCACGCGCCTCAACACGGCCGACTGGTCCCGCGCCACGGGCAAGGCGCGCCGCTCCGCGAAAAAGCTCGCCTTTGACCTCGTGGACCTCTACACGCGCCGCAGCTCCGTGCCCGGCTACGCGTTCTCGCAGGACACGCCCGTCCAGGAGGAGATGGAGGCGAGCTTCTCCTACGAGCTCACGCCCGACCAGCGCTCCGCGATTGCCGACATCAAGGCGGACATGGAGGCGCGCCGCCCGATGGACCGCCTGCTCTGCGGCGACGTGGGCTTCGGCAAGACCGAGGTGGCCCTGCGCGCGGCGTTCAAGTGCTGCCAGGACGCCAAGCAGGTCATGGTGCTCTGCCCCACCACGATCCTGGCGCAGCAGCACTTCGAGACGTTCTTCTCGCGCTTTGCTCCCTTCGACCTCAAGGTGGCCGTGCTCTCCCGCTTTGTGACGCCCGCCCGGCAGCGCAAGGCGCTCGAGGGCTTCGCGGACGGCTCGGTTGACGTGCTCATCGGCACGCACCGGCTGCTCTCGGCCGACGTCAACCCCTACGACCTGGGGCTCGTTATCATCGACGAGGAGCAGCGCTTTGGCGTGCAGCACAAGGAGCAGCTCAAGAACATGCGCGAGCAGGTGGACGTGCTCACGCTCTCGGCGACGCCCATCCCGCGCACCATGCAGATGGCGATGAGCGGCGTGCGCGACATGAGCCTCATCATGACGCCGCCGCCCGGCCGCCTTCCCGTGAAGGTCACGGTGGGGGAGTGGGACCCGGACATCGTCTCCGCCGCCATCCGCGAGGAGCTCGCGCGCAAGGGCCAGGTCTACTACGTGAGCAACCGCGTCCACACGATCGACGACGCCGTTGAGCGCGTGATGGAGGCCGCGCCCGAGGCCCGCGTGGGCGTGGCGCATGGCAAGATGAGCGCGCGCGAGGTCGAGGACGTGATGCTCCACTTCCAGGAGCATGAGATCGACGTTCTGGTGGCGACCACCATCATCGAGAGCGGCATCGACAACCCGCGCACCAACACGCTCATCATCGAGGACTCGCAGCGTCTGGGCCTGGCGCAGCTCTACCAGCTCAAGGGCCGCGTGGGCCGCGGGCGCACCCAGGCCTACGCCTACTTCATGTTCCCGGCCGAGCAGCCCCTCACGCCCGAGGCCACCGACCGCCTCACGGCGATCAACGAGTACCAGGACCTGGGCAGCGGCATGAAGATCGCGATGCGCGACCTGGAGATCCGCGGCGCAGGCTCGCTCATGGGGGCCGAGCAGCACGGCAACCTCTCCAGCGTGGGCTTTGACCTCTTCACGCAGATGCTCGGAGAGGCCGTGGCCGAGGCGCGCGGCGAGACGCGCGACGTGGAGCAGGCCGAGGTCACCATCAACCTGCCCGCGGACTTCTTCCTCGCCGAGGAGTACCTGCCCGACGTGGACAAGCGCGTGCTCGCATACCGGCGCCTGGCGGCCGCCGTGGACCTGGCCGAGGTGGATGCCCTGCAGGAGGAGTGCGAGAAGGACTTTGGCGCGCTGCCGCTTGCCGGGCGCAACCTCTTCGACCGCGCCCGCGTGCGCATCCGCGCGCAGCGGCTGGGGTGCTCCTCCGTCAGCCTCTCCAACGGGCGGCTCATCTACCAGGGCGTCGAGGTACTGCGTCCCGTGGCGCTGCGGCTCAAGGAGCGCGGCGCGCTCGTGTACCCCAAGACGCACAAGGTTGCCTACCCCTTCCATCGCACCGAGGAGGAGGTCATGCCCGCCGCGCTCGGCGTGCTGGAGGAGATCGGCGGCGACGACGAGGCGGAGGAGTAGCGCCGGCGCGGGCTGCCTGCCCGACGTTCTTCTCGCTGTGGGCGCGCCGGCGCGCCGAGTGACGTCCCCGAGCCGCGTGCCGCCCCCCGCGCCGAGTGACGTCCCCGTGCCGTCCCCGAGCCGAGTGACGCGTTTTGGACGGATGGGGCCGATTTCGGGCCCTCATCTGGTCGAAACCCGTCACTCGGCCACGGGCGTGCCCGGGCCCGGGCGCTCCCCGTGCCCGGCACTCGCGCTCACCTGCGTGAATTGCCACTCGCGACACCGCATATATCGCTCGCCGCTCCGGAGGTTTGCTGGGGTGCGAAGGTGGGTACTGGACCCGGTAGGGCCTCCGTGCCGCGGGGGCAGGCAACCACCGACCGAAAGGGGTGCGCCCATGAAGGGTTACGCAATGCTCAAGATCGGCGAGTCCGGCTGGATCGAGAAGGAGCGCCCGGCGTGCGGGCCGATGGACGCGATCGTCCGTCCGCTGGCCGTCGCCATCTGCACGTCCGACGTGCACACGCTCTGGGAGGGCGCCATCGGCGAGCGCCACAACATGATTCTGGGCCATGAGGCCTGTGGCGTCGTCGACGAGGTCGGCGAGCTCGTCCGCGACTTCAAGCCCGGCGACAAGGTCCTCATCCCCGCCATCACCCCCGACTGGAACTCTCTCGAGGCCCAGGCCGGCTACTCCATGCACTCTGGCGGTATGCTCGCGGGCTGGAAGTTCTCCAACTTCAAGGATGGCGTCTTCGGCGAGTTCTTCCACGTCAACGACGCTGACGGCAACCTCGCCCACCTGCCCGAGAACATCAACCCCGTCGACGCCTGCATGCTCTCCGACATGGTCCCGACCGGCTTCCACGGCGTCGAGCTCGCCGACGTGCAGTTTGGCGACGAGGTCCTCGTCATCGGCATCGGCCCCGTGGGCCTCATGAGCGTGGCCGGCGCCAACCTGCGCGGCGCCTCCCGCATTATCGCCGTCGGCACGCGCCCGAAGTGCGTCGAGGCGGCCAAGGGCTACGGCGCCACCGAGTTCATCTCCTACAAGGACGGCCCGATTGCCGACCAGGTCCTCGAGATGACTGGCGGCAAGGGCGTCGACCGCGTGATCGTGGCCGGCGGCGGCTGCCAGACCTTCGAGGACGCCGTCAAGGCCCTCAAGCCCGGCGGCAAGATCGGCAACGTCAACTACCTCGGCGGCGGCGACTTCGTCACCATCCCGCGCGTGGAGTGGGGCGTCGGCATGGGTCACAAGGACATCCGCGGCGGCCTCATGCCCGGCGGCCGTCTGCGCATGGAGAAGCTCGGCGCGCTCGTGAGCTCCGGTCGTCTGGACGTGGCGCCGCTCTCCACTCACGTCTTCCACGGCTGGGACCACCTCGAGGAGGCGCTCTTCCTCATGCGCGACAAGCCGGCCGACCTCATCAAGCCGGTCGTCGTCATCGACTAGCGTTTCATGGTGAGTCGCGGGCGGGGGGTCCTTCTCGGCCCCCGCCCGCTCGTTTGTCTGGGGGTCTCATGCGCCTAGGCGCTCAGCGGCTTCCCATACTCCCGGTACATGGCGCCAGAGGTGATGACCCACTGCTTGCCAAACTTCCTCGCATCAACGCCGGCGACGATCTTGCCGTATGAGACTGCCTTGCGGAGCGTGGACTCGCTGAGCCCCCAGAGCTCGCTCGCGTCGGCGAATGACATCAGTCCGTCGAACTCCGTCGTTACGGTCTCGCCGTGCTCCCAGATTTCGTCGCAGGAAAGGTCGAGATCGTCATTCCACGAGACACCGTATCCGCCGGCGTCAACCTCGACGTCCTCGAACAGGTGCCCCCTCTTGAGCTCTCGGAAGGCAGCGAATCGCTCGATGAGGGTCGCGGCGTCGTAGAGCTTGGTCGTCCCGTTGACAAACAGCACGCGCAGGCGAAGGTCGGGAAGGGGCGTTACGTCCTTTATCTTATGAAACACGGCATCGCTCCTCTCAGTCCAGCGGTTCGAGTCTTCTGAATTCCTGCGTCTGCCACATCTCTATGAGAGCATCTCGGTGAAGCCCGATCCACTCTCGGACCATGGCGGCGGCCCTTGCTGGAAGCTCCCCGTCAAGTACGCCTCCGGTGCGTATGTCGAACGCAGCCGTGTTGTCCCCATAGATTGCATGAATGTGAGGAGGGTTGTGCTCCGAGCCAAGGAAGTACATGCGTATGACGATTCCGTAAAAGCGTGCAAGGATGGGCATGGCGAGCCCCCAATCTCTATCGTAAAGAGAGTATATCACGATATCGTGATATCGTAAAGTATGGTTGCGCACATCGGGGTCGGAGTGGGCGGGCTGACGCTGCGAATTAATGGCCAGGGCGTGGGCTCAATTAACATGTGAGAGAATCGATGCGCTCCAGCTGATAGGGCGCCTGGTTGTGAGGAGGGTCGCATGCGCGTGCTGGTGGTGTCTGGCTTCCTTGGGGCCGGGAAGACGACGTTCATCCAGGAGCTCGCCCGGCGCACCGGGCGCGACTTCGTGGTGTACGAGAACGAGTACGGCCAGGCGGACATCGATGCCAAGGTCCTCTCCCAGACCGACGAGCTCTCCGTCTGGGAGTCCACCGAGAACTGCATCTGCTGCTCGGGCAAGCAGGACTTCGCCGCGTCCGTCCTCACGATCGCCAACACGCTGGACCCCGAGTACCTGGTCGTGGAGCCAACGGGCGTCGCGCGACTCTCCAGCGTGCTGGAGAACGTCGACCAGGTGAGCTACGAGCGCATCTCGCTGCTTGCGCCGCTCGTGATCGTAGACGCTGTGGCCTGGGAGCGCCAGCGCGAGCGCTTCTCCGACATCTACCTCGACCAGGTTGCCACGGCGCCGGTGGTGGTGCTCTCCAAGGTGCAGCATGCGGGGCCGGGTCAGGTCGCCGCCGTTCGGGCGTGGGTGGCCGAGAAGAACCCGGAGGCCCGGATTGTGGACGTGCCGTACGACCAGCTGCCCGACGAGTTCTTCTCGGCGCTGCTCGAGCGTGACCTGGACCCGGAGCGCTCCGCGGCGCACCCGGACGCGGCGCCGGCGGAGGACGAGTTCGAGAGCCTGTCTCTGGCGGGCGTGGCGCTGCCCACCGAGAACCACCTGCTGTGGTTTCTGGACGCGCTGGTCGCGGGGGTCTTCGGCGAGGTCGTGCGCGCCAAGGGCGTGCTGCCCTGCGGCGGTCAGTGGCTGCGCTTCGACGTGGTGGACCGGGCGTGGTCGGTCACCGGTGCCGAGCCGCCCGCTGAGGGCGAGAAGGACGGCGCGCTTGCGGTGTTCATCGGCCCGGAGGTGCGCAGGCCCTGGCTGCGCGAGACGCTGCTGCCGCTCGTGCGCGACGCCGTGGCCGCGGGTCACGCGGAGGCGGCCGACGACGAGTCGCTCGATTATGGGCACCATCACGGGCATCGCGACGGGCATCACCACCATCATCACGAGTAGCGCGTTCTTCTCGCCGTGCGCTGTCGCGTCCCGTCCAGCTGAGTGACGCGTTTTGGACGGATGGAGCCCGCGCGAGGCGGCCGTCTGTCCAAAACGATCCACTCACCAGGCGGCGGGGCGCCCCCGGCGCTAGAATCAACCGAGAAGAACCTGTCGTCTGCAAATCGGGGGCTGTCCCCAATTTGCAGAGAGGAGCCGTCATGTCCCAGATCGCCGACCGCGTTGACGCCGAGAACGCCGCCCGCCCGGACGCGCCGACTACGCATCCCGAGTTCGACCGCCTCGTGCGCACGATGTGGCGTCTGCGCCAGCCCGATGGCTGCCCATGGGACCGCGAGCAGACGCACCGCTCCATCACCAAGAACATGGTCGAGGAGGCCTACGAGGCGGTTGAGGCCATCGAGGCGGATGACGTCGCCCACCTGGTGGAGGAGCTCGGGGACGTCCTGGAGCAGGTGGTGCTCCATGCGCAGATCGCCGCGGATGACGGCGCCTTTACGATCGACGACGTCATCTGCGGCCTCAACGAGAAGCTCGTCCGGCGTCACCCCCACGTCTTTGGCGAGCATGCGGCTGCCGCCGGGGGCGGCGAGGTCCAGGACATCTGGGACGAGGTCAAGGCAGCCGAGCGCGCCGCCTCGGGCGAGGACGAACGGCCGAGGGGGCTTCTTGACAGCGTGCCCCGCTCCCTCCCCGCGCTCATGCAGTGCCAGAAGATCTCCAGGCGCGCCGCCAAGGCGGGCTTTGAGTGGGCCGACGAGGGCGGCGTGTGGGAGAAGGTCGCCGAGGAGCGCGCGGAGATGGAGCGCGAGGCGCCGGGCTCTCCGGAGCGCGCCGCGGAGTTTGGCGACCTGCTCTTTGCGCTCGTGAACGTGGCCCGCTGGGAGGGAATTGACGCCGAGGAGGCGCTCGCCGCCTCCAACCGCAAGTTCAGGGCGCGGTGGGCCCGCATGGAGGAGAGGGCCCGCGAGCTGGGCGTAGCTCTCGACGAACTCGACACGGAGACCCTGAATGACCTTTGGGACCGTGCGAAGGCGGAGGAGAACGCCTGAGCGCGCCACCGTGGCCCCATCCGTCTGGTATAACTAAGGCAGACAATCAAAGCGAGCAGCCCAGCCAGACACGAAGCAGAAACGAAGCAACGGCATGAGCGAGAGAGCACTCACAAGACCCAGCATGAGAGTCGGCATGGGGGGCGTCGCGGGTACCCGCGTCAACGTCCGCGCGGCGTGCGTCGCGCTCCCAGGCGGCGTCGAAAAGAGCCTCCGCGCAGGGGCGGGAAAGGCGCGGCACCGCGCGCAAGGGCGCTTCGGGCCGCCTTGCCTTCCTGCGCGACATCCAGGAGCTTGATGCCGCTCGGACTTCACAGTGCCTCCTAGAATGTTATTAATGATGTTCGTTTTAATTAAAACGAACATCAAACTATCTGACAAGTATGCCTCAATATGAACATATCTTTCACTAGTAAAAAGCTACCGTTTACGGATAGAAAATAATAAACGAGCTGGTAAAAAGGGCGATTAATCGTATTGCTGCAAATCCGAATCTTGATAATACGGCAAACATCGAGAATCATAAGATCACAGAATAAAACAACGGAGAACGTTTTAAACAAACATGAGCTTGGGAACGTACCGCGCATGCGCATCGGAGTAATCCTCGCAAGCCATGGAGAGTTCGCGCGAGCAGCCCTCGGCGCCGTCGAGATGATCGCGGGCAAGCAGCCCGACGTCGTCGCCCTCGGTCCGACCGCCGAGAAGAGCCTTGAGACGTTCGTGGCGTAGAGGCGCACGGCGTACGAGGAACTCAATGCCGAGTGTGACCTCGACCTCTAGGGACGCCGCGTCGATCCCGGGCGCGCGCCCACGCCCCCACGGGGCGCGCGCCCAACACATCGCCCGCGCGGAGCTCGCGTCTCTCGACGCCCGCGTGAGGGGATGGGGTAGCCATGCGGCAAAGAAGGCAAGTGCGAACGATAAGGAGAACCTCATGGAACTAAAGCTCGTCGACATCGATGACCGCCTGATCCGCGGCCAGGTCGCCACCGCCTGGATTCCCGACTACGGCATCGAGTCCGCGATCATCGTTTCCGACAAGGTCCCCAACGACCCCGCGGTCGAGCTCCTCAAGAATTACTAGGCACCGGTAATCAGCTTTGGGCAAGAGGGGCCTGGGGTGTGCCCGTGAAGCGCGAGCGGAGCGGGCGGATATGGAAGTAGAGCGTATGCTTCAGGCACTTCTGCTCGCCATTTGGGCGGGCCTGTGCACCTGGGACCAGTTCGGTCCTCACCTGGGCTTCCGTAAGCCCCTGCTGGCGTCCGTGGGCATCGGCATCATCCTCGGTGACATGAAGACAGCCATCATGATCCGCGTGACCATGGAGCTCATGTGGCTCGGCGTCAACAACATCGGCGCCTATGTTCAGCCGGATGTCATCTCCGGCACCATTGTAGGCGCGGATCTCGGCATCATGGGCGGTGGCAGCACCGCGGCCGCCATCGCCCATGATGCCGAGGTCTTCATCGCCGCGGCATCGGATTCTTCGTGATCGAGGATATCGTGAACTTCTTGCAGAACCAGGTTCCGTGGGTCCTCTCCGGCTTCTCCACCGCCGGCGGCATGATGCCCGCCGTCGGCCTGGCCATGCTCCTCGCCATGATGATGAAGAAGAACATGCGGATCTTCCTGCTGCTCGGCTTCATCATGGCCGCCTTCCTCAACGTCCCGACCGTGGGCATCGCCCTGCCCGGCGGGGGTCGCGCCACCGGCAAGAGCGAGAGCCTCGTCGAGCTCATGGGCCTCATGCCCACCCTGTTCGATCTGTGCGGGCTATCCATTCCCGAGGGGGTCGAGGGGTCGTCGCTGGCGCAGGAGCTCGCCGGCGCCGAAAAGCTCGATCGCGCGTACCTGCACGGCGAGCAGAGCCGCGACCGCGATCAGTCCAATCAGCGGATCGTCACCGAGCGCGATAAGTACCTGTGGTTCACCCAGACAGGCGTCGAGCAGTACTTCAATCTGGACGAGGACCCGCGGGAGACGCGTGGTCTCATCGACGACCCCGCCTGCGCCGAGCACATCGCGGAACTGTGCGGCCTGCTCATCGACGAGCTCGAGGACCGTGAGGAGGGGTACGTCGAGGATGGGAAGCTGGTCGTTGGCCGCACGCCCGTGAAGGTGCTCGAGCATCCGCGTTCCGCGCACCGATAGGTAAGTCATCCCGTCAAGGGGCATGTTGCCCCGCCCCTTTCGGTTCGCGGGGCGGGGCGTTGGGGGGCATCATGGATATGAAGACGATCGGCATGATCAGTCTCATCGTGTCCGGCGCGGCGCTCATCTTCGTCGAGGTGAAGAAGCGCACGACGTTCGCCCGCCTGGAGCATAACCTGGGCGAGCGGGATTTCGATGCGTGCTTGGCGCTGCTCGATCAGCCAGTCACGAAGGCCCTGTACTCGGAGTACAACCGCCTGTACATGAGCCTTAACGCGTACCTCGCGCTCGGCGACAACGAGAATTCCACCCGCGTGATCGAGCGGATGCTGCCCCTGCGCATGAACAAGAAGCAGGAGCTCGCCCTCGCGATCCGCGCGTTCAGCTTGTATGTCGAGGTGGAGGACAAGAAGGCGGCCCACGACATGCTCAAGCGCATAGAGGTGAGCGGCTCGGAGGCCCTGGCCAAGGGCAGTCGCGAGACGTACGACATTTTCCTGTGCGGGTCTTCGGCATGCGTGGATGAGATGGAGGGCGCTTTGAAGGGCGCCCGGCAGGCCGAGGAGCTCCGCCTGTGCCAGTTGCTGGCGATCCAGTACGAGAACCGCGAGGACGAGGTGCGAGCCAAGGAGCACCAGGCCCGCGCGGAGAGAGTGCTCGAGGACGCCCTCAAGTAGGGCTTCTCGCGCTTGATACCGCTGATTCCAACGGCGTGCGCCGCCGAGAGGGTGATTCTCGGCGGCGCGTTTTTTATGCCAGTCGTCCCGTCTGGGCTATGCGCTTGAACCAGTAGGCGCTCGCCTTCGGCGTGCGCTTCTGCGTCTCGAAGTCGACGTAGAAGAACCCGTAGCGCTTGTTGTAGCCGTTGGTCCAGGAGAACTGGTCTTGCAGGCTCCACATGAAGTAACCGGTGACGTTCACGCCGCATTCAACGGCCTTGAGGATCCAGCGCAGGTGGTCCTCGACATAGGAGATGCGCTCGGAGTCATCGACCGCGCCGTCCACGAGCTCGTCCTTGCGCCCCATGCCGTTCTCGGTGACGAGGAGTTCCTTGTAGTTGGGGTAGCGCAGGGAGATGTCCATCATGAGGTCGAAGAGCCCCTTGGGGTAGATGATCCAGTCCCAATCCGTGGTGGGGATGCCGGGGCGCAGCGCGCGCTCGCCCACGCCGGCAACGCGCCAGCGGCCGGTGCCCTTGTCACCCGTGCCGTTGTGATGCAGGTCGTTTTCGCCGTCATAGGCCTTGAGGAAGCGGCTCTGGTAGTAGTTGATGCCCATGCAGTCGTTGAGCTGGGCGGCGCGCCGCATGATGGCGAGGTCGCCCTCGGGGGCGCGGAACGTACCGCCGCTCACGGCGCACAGCGCCTCGATGCGGGCGAGCGTGTCGGGCGCGTAGTCGCCGCGGAAGGTGGCGTCGAGCAGCAGGCGGTTCTGCAGCACGTCGTCGTTGGCTGCGGCTTCGATATCCGCGGCGCTGCGGGGGTCGTAGGGATACTTGTACTCGAGTGCGTGGATGACGCCGATCTTGCCCGGATGGCCGCACTCCTCGAAGGCGAGCACCGCCCGCGCGTGGGCGAGCATCATGTTGTGCTGGGCCTGGAGGCACTCGTGCAGGCAGACCTTCTTTCCCAGGGGCCAGGTGCCCTCGACATAGCGATTGATGGTCGCCGCCGCTATCTCGTTGAAGGTGAACCAGTTCGCGACCTCGGGGAACTCCTCAAAGCAATAGCGCGCGTAGGCTTCGAAGGCGTCGATGGTGGCGGGGTTGAGGAAGTCGCCGTCGGCATAGAGCGCGGCGGGGGAGTCGAAGTGATGGAGGGTCACGTAGGGCTCGACGCCGTGGGCTCGGCAGCTGGCGAAGAGGTCGTGGTAGAACCGGACGCCCTCTTCGTTGACCGGACCGGTGCCGCCCTCGGGGAAGATGCGGCTCCAGGCGATCGACACGCGGATGCCGTTCATGCCAAAGCGCTCGCACAGCTCAAGGTCGGAGTCGTAGCGGTTGTAGAAATCGCAGGCGGGCTCGGGTGAGAAACGCCCCTGCTCGGCGAGGTAGTCGTCCCAAGCGACCTTGCCTTTGCCGTGGCTTTGGCAGGCGCCCTCCACTTGGTACGCGGCGGTGGCGCCGCCAAAAACAAAGCTGTCGGGAAAGCGCTGGGAGGTATCGGCGGGGGACATGTGGCTCATGGCGAATCCAATCTTGTTTGAAGGGCTGTTAGGGCTGAAGGGGTTAGGGGCGGTCCGGGAGAAGACGGTAGAGCGTGCTGCCCCCGGACCGCGGAAATGGGGGGCTCTATTCGAGCGCGCCGTCACACGTGCAGGGATCTAGAGGCCCAACTGCTGGGCTACAAATGCCAGCGATGCCTCGCCGTCGCGGGTGAGGTCGATGTACTGCTTGCCGCGGGTGACGCAGCAGGCAACGCCCATACGCTCGCCGTCGGCCTTGAGGTCGTCGAAGTAGGACGCTGCCTGGGGCGCCAGGATAACAAGGTCAAAGTCCGGCATGATGTCCAGATGGCTGCCGTAAGCGTCCGCTGCGGTCTCAAGGTCGATGCCGTGCTCGCGGGCAGCTTTGGCCAGCGCGTTGGCGAGCAGGCCGGAGGTTCCGCCTCCCTGGCACAGGACAAGGACGCGACGACCGTTGAGCGCTGCATAGGGGTCGCTCGCAGCGGCGATGGTGCTGGACGAGGCGCTGGCAACGGCGTTATCAGATGCAGCGGGGGTGGCGTTGCCCGCAGATTCTTCGTCCATAGACTGGCCGGCGGCACGCTTTTTCTCTGCTGCCATGCTCGCAGCGGCCTTGGCGACGGCACCGGTGGCGACGCTTGCGGTGTCGGCCTTGCCCTGGAATGCGGCGTTCATGGCAGCCTGCTTATGGGCGGCGCGCTGGGCGACCTCAGCCTGATCGGCCTCGGCTTCTTCAGCGCACTTCTCGCGGTCGTATACCTTGAAGAAGGGGAAATAGATGAGGAAATCGACAATCAGCAGGGCGGGGATGAGCAGGAACGCAAGGGGCTGAAGTCCCAGGCCCATGGCGATGCCAACGGGTGCGGGGGTGGTCCAGGGAAGGCTGAACATGAAGCCGTTCATACCCAAGACGTCGATGAAGAACTTGGTGATCCAGATATTGGCGATGGGCGCGAAGATGAAGGGGATGAAGAAGATGGGGTTCAAGACCATGGGCGCGCCGAAGAGGAACGGTTCGTTGACGCCAAAGCAAACCGGTACGGCTGAGGCACGGCCCACGGCGCGCATCTCTTTGGACTTGGCGAGGAAGGCGAACATGAAGCAGATCACCAACGTGGCACCAGTGCCGCCCATGGCGACGACGAAATCCTGAAGCGGTTTGGTGAGGACGGCGGTTGCGTGCTCGCCGGCCTGGTACATGGCCATGTTGAGCTCGAGGTTGGAGATGAGGGCGGCGGAGATTGCGGGCTCGATGATGGAGGGGCCGTGGACGCCTACAAACCAGAAGAGAGACATGGCGCCGTAGATGATGGCGAGGCCAACATAGCCGTCTGCCGCGGAGAAGAGCGGCTGGAACACCTGGATAACGCCTTGGGCGAAACAGAAGCCAAAGATGTTGCGGAATGCAAAGTCAAAGCCCCAGAAGAAGACCAGGCAGACGCCAAAGGGGATGATGTCCTTGAAGGTCTGGGAGATATTGGGCGGCACCTGTTCGGGCATCCTGATGGTGATGTTGCGCTTGATAAAGAACTTGTAGATGATGCCGGTGGCGAACGCGCAGATAAAGGCGGTTAGCAGGCCCTTGGATCCCATGTAGCCGTTGGCGAGGCCGGAGATGGAGACCCCGTTATCCGTGAAGCTGATGGCGTCGCTGGAGAGCAGCAGAAAACCGATGAGCGATGCGATCATGACCGAGATGAAGTTGATCTGGTTGTTCTTGGGCAGGTCGCGGTTTTGCGCATCGCAGAAGTGCTTGGCCGTGGTGGCCGCTGCGCAGATGCCGACGATGCCCATCGAGTAGTTGTAGGCCTTCATGAGCACGTCGTTGATCTCTGCGGGCCAGTAGAAGCCCCAGACGTTGGGGACGGCGCTGACGAGCAGGAAGACGCTCGACACGATGATGATGGGCATGACGGAGATGAAGCCGTCGCGAATCGCCTTGAGGTACTTGTTGCGCGCGATGGCGTTGAAGAAGGGCTTTCCCTTCTCGATGAGCGCGATGAGTTTTTCCATGGATCCTCCGTTCACATGGCAGGTTGTTCCGCAGATGTCAATAGCCAGCTGAAAACAGGTGTCTGCGGTGGGCGGCGGCTGCATGACGGGCCTGTTGCCCGGATGCGATCCCGTAATGAGCACGTGCCCATAACTACAATGAGCACGTTAACATACGGCATGCGAGATCGACCGAGCCGCCGTGAGGCGGCCTGTGAAGGGCGTGAAATCGTCCGTGAGCGGCGTTGGCCGCTCGGCGGCGATGATGATAGAGTGGGCCAGTGCACCTTGAACAAGTCGAGGGGGGTGCCCGAGTGGGGCGGTCGGTAGCAGGAGAGACGGGTGCGGCGGCGGGCCGGCGCGGAACCCGCGCGGTGTCGATGGCGGACGTCGCGCGCTTGGCGGGCGTCTCGCGCCAGACGGTCTCGCGCGTGGTGAACAATCAGGCGTGCGTCGTCGAGGAGACACGCAAGCGCGTCGAGGACGCCATGGATGAGCTCGGCTTCTACCCAAGCTTCGCCGGCAGGTCCCTGCGCGGCGGGAAGTACGGCTGCATAGGCCTGTGCATGTTCGACATCACCCGCGCCGGCAACGTGGCGACTCTCGACGGCATCGTCTCCGCTGCGCGCGATTGCGGCTACGCGGTGACGCTCGTCGAGTTCGACGAGGGAGGGCCGGTGCGCCTTCGCAACGTCGCGCGCCGCCTGGCGGAGCTTCCCGTTGACGGCATGATCTTCAACACCAACCGCGCGGTGGAGGACTTCGACGAGTTCAAGCCCGTGCCCGGCCTGCCCACGATCATCATCTCGATGAAGGAGCATCCTCGTTGCACGACGATAGACTCCGATCAGTACGGCTGCTCGCGCATGGTCGTCGACTATCTGCGGGAGCGCGGCCATGCGCACATCAGGCACCTCGCCGGACCCGAGGGCTCGATCACGGCCGACTTCCGCCTGCGCGGCTGGGCCGACGCCCTCGACGTTGCCGGGCTTGAGCGGCTCGAGCCCCTGCGCGGCGATTGGACGGCGGACAGCGGTTATGAGCTTGGCGTCAAGCTTGCGCAGGACAAGGACATGACAGCGCTGTACGTCGGCAACGACCAGATGGCGATGGGGGCGATGACCGCCCTGAGGACCCATGGGCGTCGGGTGCCCGAGGACGTGAGCGTCGTGGGTGTGGACGACTCCCTGCAAGGCGTGGTGCCGCACAACACGTTGACCACGGTTCGATTTGACCTGCGCGAGCGGGGAAAGAGGACGTTCGACCACTTCTTCGCCCAGATGTCGGGGGAGGAGCGCGTCGAGGCGGTGCGTCTTCCGGGTGCAATAGTCGAGCGCGCCACGGTCGCGGTGAGACCGTAGCGCGCTCGGATTCGCATACCCTGGGGCGATGCTCGGAGTGTTTTGATTCGCCGCGAGCCCAGGGTGAGCGTGTGTGACCGTGCTGGGGCGATAGGACCTTGGCGCCCGCCTAGGCGAGCTTCGCCTCGAGCGAGGCGATTCGCTCATAGGCGTCTATGGTGAAGCGGGTCTGCTTCTCGAGCATCATGGTGGTCATGAGGGTGTCCTGGGCGTGGACCATGATGAAGGTGACGTCCATTTCGCAGCCGCCCGCCTCTTGGGAAAGCAGCCGGGTTTGGACATTGTGGGCGTCGATGAGCGCCTGCTTCGCCGAGGCGTGGAGTTCGCGCGCCCCGGCGATGTCACCGGAGCTGGCCTTCTCGCATGCGGTGAGCAGGTCGGTCTGGGCGTCCCCCGCGTAAGCGATGATTTCAAAACCGATCATTGAGATTTCTTCTTTAGATGCCACGAGGCTCCTCCTTTCTAAATGAGCACGTGCTCATTTTGGTGGATATAAAAGATGCGTAGAGCATCCGGGCACAACGCAGCCTAGCATAGCAACAAAAGTAAACACTTTGCTATACGAATGGAGATGGATAGATGGTATGAATAGGCCGGTAAACGGTGGATAGTGCAAGATTCGAACGAATATCCTCGAAGATTACGTGAGTTTGAAATAGTTCTTGCATGATTGAAGTGTTTGATTATGTTGAATAATGTGAATAGGCCCAATGACGCGCAACGTGAGCGTCATGGGAAAAGGAGGAGGGCAACATGAGGGTTGTCATCGGTTCTGACGCGGCTGGCATGCTGCTCAAGGAACTCGTCAAGGAGACGCTGATAGAGGACGGCCACGAGGTCGTGGACCTGTCCGAGACCCCTGCCGCGGACTTCGTGGACTCCGCCTGCGCGGTCGCCGCGGACCTGCTTGAGAACGAGGGTTCCCAGGGTCTTTGCTTCGACGAGTACGGCGTGGGCAGCTACCTCGCCGCCACCCGCGTGAAGGGCATGGTTGCCGCCAACATCTCCGACGAGCGCAGCGCCTACATGACCCGCGAGCACAACAACGCCCGCATGGTCTGCATGGGCTCCGGCGTCGTCGGCCCCGAGGTCGCCAAGAAGATCGCCCGTGAGTTCCTGAAGGCCGACTACGCCGCCGGCCGTCATCAGATCCGCGTCGATATGCTCAACAAGATGGCCTAAGGGGGACAAGAAATGACCAAGAAGATCGTCGCCCTCGGCTGCGACCACATCGTCACCGACGAGAAGACCTACCTGCACGACCGCCTCGAGGAGGCCGGCTACGAGGTGCTGGACTGCGGCACGTTCAGCCACACCCGCACCCACTACCCCATCTACGGCAAGGCCGTGGGCGAGGCCGTGGCCTCCGGCGAGGCCGACCTGGGCGTCGTGCTCTGCGGCACCGGCATCGGCATCACCAACTCGGTGAACAAGGTTCCCGGCGCCCGCTGCGCCCTGGTCCGTGACATGACGAGCGCCCTGTACGCCCGCCGCGAGCTCAACGCCAACGTCGTCGGCTTCGGCGGCAAGATCACCGGTGAGTTCCTCATGGCCGATATCATGCTCGCCTTCCTCGAGGCCGAGTACGAGTCCACGCCCGAGCGTGACGCCCTGGTGGTCAAGATCGACGCCGTCAACAAGGCCGACGCCGAGGCTCAGGCCGATCCGCACTTCTTCGATGAGTTCATCGAGAAGTGGGATCGCGGCGGCTATCACGACTAGTGCGGGCTTGCGTCCTGTGGCATAGCACCTCCCCATCAGACGGGCCCGGGACTCCCGGGCCCGTCTGCGCTATGCGGCGCGGGTCGCTCGAACTCACCGGCGCCCTGCGGTACATGGTGCCGCACGCCGCGAACGCCGTGGGCGTATAACCTGACTTTTGCAGCTGAAAAGGGCGGTTCTCCACCGTCTAGCTGGGAGAACCGCCCTCTCCGCGATGACTTTTCACGACGTGGTACGCCTCAGCTCCTCGGTTTCCTCACGGACGCCATGATCTCGCGCACCCTGCCCTTGGACGCGACCCGGCGCGTCAGGTCGATGCCTGCCGCCTCGCCGAGCGCGTCGGTCAGGTCGGTGCGGTAGTCGAAGAGCCAGTGGTTCCCGTCGAGGCGGTGCCCAACGACGCCCGAGAGCGCCTCCTGCACCGCGCCGGCCGAGGGCCTCGACCCCGTCGCCCGCCCGACGTCGGCCTGCATCAGGCGCATGACGAGCAGCGCGATGAAGCACACCAGGAAGTGCGCCCTGATGTGGGCCTCGGTGGAGAGGTAGACCGGCCGCGCGTCCACCTCCCCCTTGACCACGCGGAACGACTCCTCGATCCTCCACAGGCCCCGGTAGCAGTCGATGACCTCCCCGTCGGCCATGTCCTGCTCGGAGGTGACGATGCAGTAGTACCCGTCGCAGCGGGCGTCCTCGGCGATCCGGGCCTCGTCGAGGACCCAGGCGGTGGCGCCGGCCTCGCCGGTCTCGGGGTCCACGGGCACCGGCCTCGCGTAGCGCGAGCTCGACCTCTCGTAGGCGCGCGCCGCGTCGCCGCGCGCGATCGCGCGCAGGCTCTTCTCCACCACCTTGGCGCGCTCGGCGCGGCTCCTCTCCGCGTACCTCCTGGACCAGAACGCCACCTGCTTGACGGGCACCATGACCCTCTTCCTGCGGCCGTCCTCGCCGGTGACGTAGACCGCCTTCTCGCCGATGCGGGACTTCACCTTGTACGTCCCCTCCTCGTTCGAGGCGTAGCCCTCGTCGGCCAGCACCCAGGACCTGAGCCCGGCGTCCGCCCTGCGCACGCTCTGCGAGAAGACGTAGCCGCTGCCGTCCAGGATGCAGCGGGCGATGTTCGCCGAGGCGTTGAGGCCCTTGTCGGCGACCACGACGACCCGCTCCGGGCTGTCGGGCCCGAACCGCACGCCCGCCCCCTCCATCGCCGGCACGAGCGTCGCGACGTCGGGCGCGTTCCCCGGGAACAGCGCGTAGTCCAGCGGGATCCCGTCGGCGTCGAGGAACAGCCCCATCTGCACGATCGGGCTCGGCCGGTGCTCCTTGGAGACCCCGCGCATGCGGAAGCCGTCCTCGTCCTCGACCTCGAAGAAGAAGTTGGTGACGTCGTAGTAGAGCACGCGGGTGTCCCGGGGGCCGCGCGCCGCCTCGAGCGAGGCGTTCGCGTGCGCGACCAGCTCGCCGCGCCTCTCGTCGAGGTAGGTGAGCGCGCGGTAGGCGTCGTCGAGCGAGAACGGGCACTTGCGCGGGAAGGCGGACCTGCGCTCCCAGGCGCCCTTCTTGGACGACGGGTGGGCGATGCGGTCCCACACCAGCAGCTCGAGCACGCGGTAGGGGTCGAAGGAGACCCTCCTCGCCGTCCTCCTGCGCTCGAAGAACGACCACAGCCCCAGGTCCCGGTTGAGGTAGGCGTCCACCACGGCCGCCCCGAGCTCGACGCGGGCCTCCTCGTCGCGCTTGTCGATCCTCTGCAGGGGGCCGATCTTCACGATCACCGGCTCGGTCCCGGCGCGCCTGGCCTCGTTGCGCCTCGCGCACTCCTCGGTGAAGTGCCCGATCGGGTCGGCGATCCCGGAGCGCTCCAGGTCGTCGACGTAGCCGAGGCTCTCGACGGTGCGGGACATGTTCTTGCCGCGCTCGTCGCGGTAGGCCTCCACGATCGTGAGGTACACGCGCCCATTCTTCTTCTCTGACTTCCTGAGGTACATATCCGGCCCCTGACCTGCGGGAACAATATGTCCCATTATATCATACACCGACAAGCACCTAGTATAATAGTCATATGATCGACACAAAGAAAAAGGCCCTCTAGCAGGGCCGATAGCGCGCTATTTATCCGATACGGCTGCAAAACTCGGGAGGGCCCGTGAGCTGGGCGTTGTTCTCGACGAGCTTGACGCTGCGGCCCTGAATAAGCTTTGGGACCGTGCGAAGGCGGAGGAGAACCTCTGAGTGCGCCCCCGTGCCGCCGCCCGTCTGGTATAACTAAGGCAGACACAGCGTACAGCCCAGCCAAACACGAACCAGAAACGAAGCAACGGCATGAGCGAGAGAGCACTCACAAGACCAAGCATGAGCATCGGCATGGGGGCGTCGCGGGCATCCGCGGCAGCACCCAGGCGGCGCGTGTCGCGCTCCCAGGCGGCGCCGAGAAGAACCCCCGCGCGGGGGCAGGAGAAGAGGGGCGCCGCGCGCAAGGGCGCGTCGGACCGCCTCGCCTTCCTGCGCGACATCCAGGAGGTTGACGCGGCGGGCCTTCTCTCGCGCTTCCGCGTGCCGATTGCCGTCGTTGCCGTGACGCTCTTCGTCCTCGTCTCGATCTATCCCCCCGCGCAGGACCTCTACCGCGCATGGCGCGACCAGGGCGTGCAGCAGGAGACCCTCGACGGACTCAACGCGAGCATCGAGGAGTACCAGGGCGACATCGACCGCCTCCAGACCCGCGAGGGCATCGAGGACGAGGCTCGCAGGCGTGGCTACGTGAGCGAGGGCGAGGTGGGCGTCGTCCTCGAGGGCTCCCCTGAGGAGGCCGAGGGCGACGCGGGCGATGAGGGCCAGGAGCTTCCCTGGTACGTGAGCCTCGGCGACGTCGTCTTCCAGTACGAGGTGAAGTAACATGACGCGCGTCGCCTGCATCGACATCGGGACCGTGACCGCCCGCCTCGCCGTGGCGGACGTCGAGGGCGGCCGCGTGGTCCGCCTCATCAAGCACTCTGAGATCTGCAATCTCGGCGAGGGGGTCGACGCCACGGGAAGGCTCAGGGACGACGCCATCGGTCGCGTCTTCTCCTGCGTCCGCGGCTACGTTGCCCTGGCCGTAGAGGCCGGCGCCCCCGCGGCGTGCTGCACCCTCACGAGCGCGGCGCGCGACGCGGAGAACTCCGGCGAGATGGTGTCCGCGCTCGAGTCCCTGGGGCTCTCGCCGCTCGTCATCCCCGGCCGCATCGAGGGCTCGCTGACGTTTCTCGGGGTTGCGCAGGACTTTCGGGGCCGGCGCATCCTCGTCGCCGACAACGGCGGCGGCTCCACCGAGCTCGCGCTCGGGTCGCTGGGGGAGGACGGGGCGCTCGACCTCTCCTACGTTCGCTCGGTCGACGTGGGCTGCCGCCGGGTGACCGAGAAGTACCTCCAGGCTGCCCCGCTGCCGACCGCCGACGATCTGTCCGCCGCCCACGCGTTCGTCGCCGAGGGGTTTGCCCCGGCGATCGAAGAGGGCGGGCTCTGGGCCGCCGGCTCCGAGCGCGCCGTCGCGGGCGCTCCGGAGGCGCTCGTCGTCTGCGGCGGCACGGTCACGAGCCTCGTGGCCATGGACGCCGAGATGGAGCCCTATGACTCCGCGCGCGTCCACCTTGCCAGCCTCACGCGCGAGAAGGTCGAGGCGCTCGAGGGGCGCCTTGCCGGCCTCACCGTCGAGCAGCGCGCCGAGCTGCCGGGCCTCCAGGCCAAGCGCGCGCCCGTGATTCTGGGCGGCGCGGTCGCCATCTCCGAGCTCATGCGCCAGACGTCCTTCTCGACGCTTCAGGCGAGCGAGTCCGACCTGCTCTTCGGCCTGGCCCTGACGGCCGCGGCCTCGCTCGACGGAACGGCCTCGCCGGTGGGCTGGCGCCCCGAGATGCATGCCCTCCCGGAGCGCCCGCTGCGCTAGGATGGTATGAGCGCGCATATGGGGGCGTGGCGGAATTGGCATACGCAGGAGACTTAAAATCTCTCGCCGCGAGGATTGTGGGTTCGAGTCCCACCGCCCCTACCAGATGCAACGCAATGCCCGGGACGGCCTCCCGGGCATTTTTGCGTCAGTGCGTTACGGCCGGCCGTTCCTGTGCGGCGCCTCGGCGCTTAGGAACAGCTGCGCGTAGATGACGAACTTGAACCACTTCATCCCCCCCGCGCCGGGATGCCGGGCACCTGCTGGCCCATGGGTCCTCCCCTCCGCGTTTGCCGTACTCCCATGATGCCCGGCTCGCGCGAGAAGGGTTGATTTCCAACCTCAGCGAAACACCTTGAGCCGATAGCGCGTTTCCGCACCTATCGAGACGGAGGGGAGGCCCCGGCAGGGGCCTCCCCTCCGCGTTGTCGCAGGTGTAGGATGCATGGAGAG
>NZ_JBQXES010000025.1:0-2868 GCF_052599055.1 Thermophilibacter sp. ZX-H3
AGGACACCCCCAGTGGCCCCCCCCCCCTCAAAAACGGGCCACTCGGCGCTGGGAACATGGAGGGCGCGGCACCCCGGAAGGGATGCCGCGCCCTCGTCTGAATAGGCGTTCTTCTCGCTAGACCTCGATGGTTACGGTCTCGGGCTCGGTGAGCGGCTCTGCGCCGTAGGTCTTGGTGCGGTCGTCGCTGATGACGCCGGACCAGTTGAGGCCGAAGGCGAAGTCGTAGGTGTTGCCCTCGGAGTCCGTGTAGCACGCCATGTCGCGCGGGACATCCTCGTCCTGGCCCTCGACCTCGGACATGTCCTTGGGCTGCTGGCAGGGCAGCAGGGCGGAGGGCTCGGTCTTGCCGGTGATGAGGTTCGCGAGCGCGGTGGCGTTGACGCCCTGCTCCATCTTGAACTGCATGAAGATGACGTCCGCATAGGGCTCGATCTCGTGGAAGCACATCGCACGCTTGGCCTCGACGACGAGGATGAGCTTGGCGTCCTCGGGGAGCTTCTCGCGCACCTGAATCACGCGGTCGAGGTCGGACTCGTTGCCGGCCGTCTGGGTCTGCCCAAAGTAGCTGCGGTTCTCCTTGGTGCCGCCGGAAGTGGAGTCCCACACGGCGCCCACCTCGGACTCGACCTGGTTGCCGGCGATGGACTCGCGGCGGACGTTGTCCCCATCGGCCGTGTACGGGCGGTACTGGAGCGACGCGGGCTGCCAGATGGTGTTTCCGGCCTCGTCGGTGGTGCTCCCGCCCTCGCCGTCCGGGCTGTCCACGATGAGGATGGCGTACTGGCACTGGGCGAGCTCCTCGTCGGGGGGCATCGTGGCGTCGGACTCCTGGTAGACGGGCTCGCTCGACTCCTCCTCGGCCGCGGGCATGCCCGGGAAGCCGCCGCCGGACGTGCCGGTGGGCTCTCCGACCGTGTCGGTCACCACGTCGAAGTACTCGTTGGCCACGTCCTCATCGATGGCAAGACCGAAGGTCGACGGGGTCGAGGAGAACATGCCGCCGCCGGAGAGCACCTGCGGGATGTAGACCTTGGGCTTGTCGCCGAGGCCGGCGGAGCTGATGACGCCACCTTTGTTCTTGAGCATGACCATGGACTTCTCGGCCGCCTCGACGCCGAGGTCGGTGCTGGCCTGGTCGTCGAAGATGGCCGCAGCGACGGTGCGGTCGCAGTACGGCTGGTCGAAGAGGTCGACATGGTTCATGCATGTGAAGATGCGCCGCGCAGAGTCGCGGATGCGGGCGAGCGCCTCGTCGGCGCCGAGCTGCTCTTCGAGCATCGCGTAGGACTCCTGGAGGGTCTCGACGCTGAACTCGCCGCCGATCTGGTCGTTTCCGGCCTGGAGGATCTTGAGCTCGCGCTCGGCGGCGGAGAGCTCCTCGACGCCCCAGACGCGGTTGGGCATCATCGCGCCCGGCTCGCTCTCGAGCGAGATCTGCCAGTCAGTGGTGAGCATGCCGTCCCAGCCGGCCGTGTCGCGCAGGTAGCCGTTGCGGACCTCGGAGTAGGCGCCGCCGACGTTCTCCCCGTACTTGAGGTTCTCGTCATAGGCCATGCCGTAGTTGGGCATGATCGAGGCGACGGCCTCGGTCTTGGTGCCCAGGTTGAGCGCGCCGTCAATGAACGGCACGAGGTGCGCCTTGAAGTTGTCGCCCGGGAAGACGTCGTACTTGCCCTGGTCGGAGTGGTCGTTGCGGCCGCCCTCGACGGCGCCAGCGCCGCAGTAGTGCTTGGCCATGCCGATGATGGAGTCGGAGCCCCAGCCGAGGTCGTTGCCGTCCTCGTCCCACGTGGACTGGATGCCGGAGATGAACGCCTTGGCAAAGTCGCGGTTCAGAGCCGGGTCCTCGGAGACGGAGCCGTTGTAGCGGCACCACGTGGGGTTGGTCCCGATGTCAATCTGGGGGCCGAGCAGGCAGCGCACGCCCGTGGCGCGCCAGGTGCGGCCCTGCAGCGTGGCGGCGCGACGGATGAGGTCCATGTCCATGGAGGCCGCGAGGCCGTCGTTGTCGGGGATGGCGAAGTTCTGGTACTGGTCGGTGTCGTTGAGGTACGGGATGCCGTGCGGGTCGTTGGCCTCGCACCACTCCTGCACCGCGTTGATCCAGCTGATGGCCCCGGCGTAGTTGTCCGGGCTCGCCTGGGCGCGGGAGACGCCGGCACGCATGCCCTGCTTCAGCAGCTCGACCGAGTCCTCGTCGAGCGGGGCCGCCGTGCTCGTGAAGCCGTTGTTCCACATGAGGGGCAGAATCTCCTCAGCGGTGAGCTCGTCGGCGAGCGCCTTCGCTCGGTCCTCGTCAGTCTGGCGCCAGTCCTCGTAGAGGTCCAGCTTGCCGTTGCCGTTGAGGTCCTTGAAGGCATAGCCGTCCACCTGGATAACCTTGGCGGTGTCCATGACGCCCAGCTCGGCGCCGCCATCGGGGTTGGTGTAGCGCGTCCAGCCGTCGCGGACCTCCTCGGAGGACCACTTGGCCTCGACGTCCTCGCCATCGGGGTCGATGGGGTAGGCGTCGGCCGCGGGCGCGGCCAGGGCGTCGCCCGTCGCCTCCCCCGTCGTCTCGCCCGTCGTGGACGCCTCGCAGCCGGCGAGGCCCAGCAGGCTGGCTGAGACCGCGGACGCGGCCAGGAAGCTCCTCCTCGATACGTTGCTCATTGATCCCTCCCTTTCTCGGGACTTACCGTGTTGAGAAGGATTAAATGCCGCTGAACGCGCCTCGGTCGCCCCGGCACACAATCGGTCAATCCCGCCGCACGGTCTGCAGGGGGCTCTCCCCAGCGCGAGCCGATAGCGACCCGGCAAAGGCGACGGGGCCGCCTGCCATGCTTTTCATGGCGGGCGGCCCCGCCGCCTTTTCCAGTCGCGCCA
>NZ_JBQXES010000025.1:2878-32767 GCF_052599055.1 Thermophilibacter sp. ZX-H3
CAGGGTCACGCCACAAAAAAGGGGGGCGCGACTCCTTGGGGTGCCCCCCCGCCGCGGGAGGGCCTGATGGCCTAGCCGTAGAAGTCGAACTGAATGGTGTCGAAGCCGTCGATGTCGAAGAGCGACGCGTCGGCCTCGCAGGTGACGCCATCGATGACGGAGAGCGTGATGTCGCCCGCGCCGTCGAGGTGAAGCGTGATCTCGGTCTCGGTTCCCTCCCAGGTGCCGGTATCGGTCAGCAGGTCGGCGTGCGCCTCGAGGGGCTCGACCGAGCAGGTGCCGTCCTGCTCGAGATAGACGTCGAGCATTTGCTCGGAGCCGCCCTCGGTGCCGTAGACGGAGGTGCCCGTCGTGGCGACCGAGCCGCGCCACTGGCCGTAGTAGGTCTCGATGGCGTCGAAGTCGGCGGACTCGGACTGGGTGGTGTCGCTGCCGGTCGTGGCGGTCGAGGAGGTCTCGCCGCTGGTACCGTTGCAGCCGACAAGCGGCATGGAGACCGCGAGGGCGCACGCGGCGGCGATGATGAGCTGCTTCTTCATAGAACTTGCTTCCTTTCCGTTCTTCTCGTCGGCGGGGCCTGCCGGACGGACCCCCGCCGCCTGCATCACATTCTTCTCGCGAGCGCTACCCCGGAATGACCTCGGTCTCCGGCTCGGTGAGCGGGTTGGCCTTGTAGATGGCCGTGCGGTCGTCGTCGATCACGCCCGACCAGTTGAGGCCGAAGCAGAACTCGTAGGTGTTGCCCTCGGAGTCCGTGTAGCACTCGACGTCGCGCGGAACGTCCTCGAGGGAGGCCTCGACGGTCTCCATGTCCTTGGGCATCTGGCAGGGCAGCAGGCCGGAGGGCTCCACCTCGCCCGAGAGGATGCGGCAGTAGGCCTTGCCAAAGTTGCGGCCGCCAGCAGACCAGGACCAGAGGATGACGTCGGCCGCGGGCTCGATCTCGTGGAAGCACTGGGCGTTGTTGCCGGCCTCGACGACGAGGATGATCTTGGCGTCGGGCAGGGCCTCGCGGATCTCCAGGAGGCGGTCAAGATCGCCCTCGTTGGAGGCGGTCACGGACTGGCCGCGGTAGGAGCGGTTCTCCTTGGTGCCGTCCTCGAGGATGTCGCCGGCGAGCGAGGGGTCGCGCGCCGTCGTGGCGGTGTACGGACGGTACTGGAGGGAGATCGGCAGGTACTTGGGGGCGTTGGGGTCGACGGGCTCCGCGTCGGGACCAAAGCCGCCGCTGGAGGGCTCGCCGGCGCCCGTGTCGGGCGACTCGATGAGGAAGAAGACGTACTCGCAGCCGGCCATGTCGGCGACAGGCAGCTCGGTGACGGTGGGCTCCTCGCCGGACTCGTCGACGGTGTCCGTCACGATGTCGAAGATCTCGCCCGCCATCTCCTCGTCGATGATGAGGCTTGCCGTCGCGGGGGTGGAGGAGCCTCCCATCATGAAGCCGCCGCCACCGCCGGAGACCTTGGTCGGGATGTAGCACTTGGGCTTGCCGGTGATGCCGTCCTTGTTGATGACGCTGCCGGCGTTCTTGAGCATGACGATCGACTTGTTGGAGGCCTCCTGCGCGAAGTCGAGGGCCGCCTGGTCGTTCATGATCTCCTTGGTCTGGGCGCGGTCCGTGTAGGGGTTGTCAAAGAGCTGGACCTGGTTCATGACCGTGAAGATGCGGCGCGCGGAGTCGCGGACGCGGGAGAGCGCCTCGTCCTCGCCAAACTCCTGCTCGTAGAGCTTGTAGCCCTCGGTGGCAACGTCGACGGCCCAGTCGCCGCCGACCTGGTCGACGGTGGCCTCGAGGAGCTTCTCAAAGCGCTCGGGCTCGGTCATGTCCTTGACGCCGTGGGCGCGGTCGCCGAAGTCGGTCTCGCGCAGGATCTGCCAGTCGGTGGTGATCATGCCGTCCCAGCCGGCGTTGCGCAGGATCATGAGGTTGCGCTTGTTGTAGGCGCCGCCCCAGATGGGGCCGAGGGACTCGTCCTCGGTGTAGGCGATGCCGTAGTTGGGCATCACGGCCGCCATCTGGCCGGTGACGGAGTCAAGGTGCAGGCCACCGTCCAGGAACGGGATGAGGTGCGCGTTGAAGTTGTCTCCCGGGAAGACGTCGTACTTGCCGGCGTCGTTGTGGTCGTTGCGGCCGCCCTCGACGGCGCCGCCGCCCACGTAGTGCTTGCACATGATGGCAACGGAGTCGGAGCCCCAGCCCTTGTCGTCGGTGCAGTCGTCATCGCCCCAGGTGGACTGCATGCCGCCGCCGAAGGCCTTGCAGAGGTCGCGGTTGGCCGCGGGGTCCTCGCAGATGGAGCCGCCCATGCGGGTGTAGATGATGTTGGATCCCACGTCGATCTGGGGCCCGAGGTTCACGCGGGCGCCGCCGGCGCGCCAGGCGCGACCGGTGTAGCGGCCGGCCTTCTTCCAGATGTCCGGGTCGAAGGACGAGACGATGCAGTGGTTGTCAGGCAGGTCATAGAGCTGGTAGGGGTCGGTGGAGTTCATGTACGGGATGCCGTACTTGTCGTTGGCCTCGCACCACTCCTGGACGGCGTTGATCCACGCGACGGCGGTGGCGTAGTTGTCCGCGTTGGCGCTCGCGCGGGAGACGCCGGCGCGCAGGCCCTCGCCGAGCTTGGCGGTTGAGTCCTCGTCGAGCGGCGCGGCGGTGCTCATCATGCCGTCGTGGAACATGAGGGGCAAGATCTCCTCGGCGCTCAGCGAGTCGGCCAGCGCCTTCGCGCGGTCCTCGTTGCTCTGGCGCCAGTCCTCGTAGAGGTCAAGCTTGCCGTTGCCGTTGAGGTCCTTGAAGGCGTAGCCGTCCACCTGGATGATCTTGGCGGTGTCCATGACGCCCAGCTCGGCGCCGCCCTCCTGCGTGATGCGGGTCCATCCGTCGCGGGTCTCCTCGCTGGCCCACTTGGCATCGACGTCCTCGCCGTCGGGGTCGATGGGATAGCTGTCCGCCGCGGGCACGGAGGTGGTGTCGTCCGCCGTCGTCCCGCCCGTCGTGGACGCCTCGCAGCCGGCGAGGCCCAGCAGGCCAGCGGATACCGCAGATGCCGCTAGGAAGCTCCTTCTTGATACGCCACTCACAGTTCCCTCCCTCTTTCGGGGTTTACCTTCAGGAGGGATTAAACGACGAGGGGCGCGGGGGCGGGGGACCACCACACAACCCGTCGACCACGCCGCACGGTCTGCATGCCACGCTCGCCGATGGGCGCTGGCCTGCCCGTGCCACTGGCACTGCGGTCTCTTCGGATAGAATGGCCGCCAAGGGAAGGGGGAGCCATGCACCAGATTGCCATCGTCGAGGACGAGCTCGACGCCGCCGACGCGCTCGCGGCGTTTCTCGACCGCTATGCGGATGAGCGCGAGGAGGAGTTCGAGATCACGCGCTTCACGAGCGCCATGGACTTCGAGGTGACGCGCCGACGCTTCGACCTCGTCTTCATGGACATCCAGATGCCCGGCATCAACGGCATGGAGGCGGCCCACCTCCTGCGCACCTACGACGAGGACACCCCCATCATCTTTGTGACCAACCTCGCCCAGTACGCGGTCAAGGGCTACGAGGTGGACGCGCTCGACTTCATCGTCAAGCCGGTCACGTACTACAACTTCCGCATGCGGATGGACAAGGCGATGCGCCACATCCGCCGCAACGCCGGCCGCAGCATCACGCTCACCACGCGCGACGGCATGCGCGTGGTGCCCCTCGCCGACATCGAGTACGTCGAGGTGAGCAAGCACGACCTCAGCTACCACATCTACGGCGACCCCGAGCCCTTCGTGGTCTACGGAAGCCTCAAGGCCTTCGAGGACGAGGTCGCGGGCGGGCCCTTCGTCCGCATCTCGGCAAGCTGCGTGGTCAACATGAACCAGGTGCGCCTCGTGAAGGGCCCGTCGCTCCTCATGAAGGGAGGGGACACGCTCTACTTCAGCCGTTCGCGTCGTCGCGAGGCAATCGCCACCATCACGAACTTCCTCGGAGGGAGCATCTGATGCTGCTCGACGCTCCCCTCCTCTCGGTCTTCACCATCATCAAGCTCGTCCTGGCCGACTACCTGTTCTCCCGCACGCTCCCGCGGCGCGAGCCGGCCGTCCCGCGCGCAGTGGGCGTCCTTCTCGCCAGCGGCGCGCTCTCCGCGGCAAGCCTCGCCCTGGGCTTCTCGGTCTTTCCCACGCTGACCGACGACCTCTCGTTCTTCTCGGCCATCCTCGTCTTTGTGGGCATGCTCGCCGTCATGGTCCTGGCGCACCTCGTGGTCTACGACTGCCCTCCCTGGACCGCCATCTTCTGCTGCTCGATGTCCTACCTGCTGGAGAGCCTCTCCTCCTCGGCGGAGCGCGCCGTCTCCGAGCTCGCCCCCTACACGAGCTTCCCGCCGCCGCTCGTCGAGTCGCTCCTGCGCTACTGGCTCGTCTCCGCGGCGGTCTTCGCCCTCGCCTACCAGCTCCTCATCAGGCGCATCGAGAAGAACGGGCTGCTGCAGATCTCAGACCCCGTGATGGTCGTCACCGCCGCGCTCGTGATCGCGGTCAACATGGTGGTCGACCTCGTGATCAAGGACGTCTCCGTCCCGGACTACGGGCTGCCCACGCGCTACACCGTCACGCTCAACTGGTTCTACGTTGCCCTGTGCGTCTACCTCATGTACTCCTCGTTTGAAATCATCTACACCCGGCGGCTCCAGATGAACATGGCCGCCATCGAGCGTCTGCGCGCCTCCGAGGCCCGCCAGTACGCGATGAGCCGAGAGAACATCGAGGCGATCAACATCAAGTGCCACGACATCAAGCATCAGATCCGCACGCTGGCGGGAGGCGCCGCCGCGGTGGACGCGCGCGTGCTGGACGACATCGAGCGCGAGGTCGACATCTACGACTCCGCGGTCAAGAGCGGCAACGACGCGCTTGACACCATCCTCACCGAGAAGGGCCTCGTCTGCCAGAGGCGCGGCATCACGCTCTCCTGCATCGCGGACGGCACCGCGCTCGACTTCATGACGCCGACCGACCTCTATTCCCTCTTCGGCAACGCGGTCGACAACGCGATCGAGGCCGTGGACGCGCTCGGCGACCCGGAGCGCCGCAGCATCAGCCTCATCGTGCGACGCGCGGGCGACATGGTCTCCATTCACGTGGAGAACTACTTCGACGGCAACGTTCGCTTTGGCGAGGACGGCCTGCCGCTCACCAGCAAGGGAGACCGCCGCAACCACGGCTTTGGCACGCGCTCCATGCGCCTCATCGTCGAGAGCTACGACGGCACCCTCTCCGCGAGCGTCCAGGACGACATCTTCCACCTCAACGCGCTGATTCCCATCCCGCAGCGGTAGCGACGGGCCGGCCTCGTCGGTTCGACTGGCCGGCGCGTCCCCTCTGGCCGAGGGACCCGTTTCGGACGGATGGGGGCGCTCTGGGGGGCTCGTCCGTCCGAAACGGGTCACTCAGCCAGGGGACAGCCAAGGGTGCACTCGGCCGGACCGGGCGAGCCGCCACGTCGCCGCCCGGCACGCTCACGTATAATCGAACGTTGCAGTAACCCGCGCGAGAAAGGCGCCCATGGAAATCACACCGCAGGAAGTTGCCGAGACCCTCTCGATGGTCTCCGAGCAGAACCTCGACCTCCGCACCATCACGATGGGCATCTCGCTTGCGGGCTGCGCCGACAAGGACATGGGCCGCATGTGCGACAAGGTCTACGACCGCATCACGCGCACGGCCGAGCACCTCGTGGAGACCGCCGACGACCTGCAGAGCGAGTACGGCATCCCCATCGCCAACAAGCGCGTCTCGGTGACGCCGATCGCCCAGATCGCCGCCGGCTGCCCGGACGAGGACCTCTCCCCGCTCGCGCACGCCATGGACCGCGCGGCCGAGACCCTGGGCATCGACTTCATGGGCGGCTTCTCCGCGCTCGTGCAGAAGGGCATGGGCAACGCCGACCGCCGCCTCATCGCGAGCGTGCCCGAGGCGCTGGCCACCACCAATCGCGTGTGCTCCTCTCTCAACATCGCCTCAACCCGCGCCGGCATCAACATGGACGCCGTGCTGCTCTCCGCCGAGACCATCCTCGAGTGCGCGCGCCGCACCGTGGACATCGACTGCTACGGCGCCGCCAAGTTTGTGGTGTTTGCCAACATGGTCGAGGACTCGCCGTTCATGGCGGGCGCCGTCCACGGCTCCGGCGAGGCCGACGCCGTCATCAACGTGGGCGTCTCCGGCCCCGGCGTCATGGCCGCGGCGCTGGCTGAGCTTCCCGAGTCCGCGAGCCTCATGGACGTGGCCGAGAAGATCAAGCAGACCGCCTTCAAGATCACGCGCGCGGGCGAGCTCATGAGCCGCGAGGCGAGCCGCCGCCTGGGCGTGGAGAAGGGCATCGTGGACCTCTCGCTGGCGCCGACCCCGGCGGCTGGCGACTCCGTGGCCCAGATCCTCGAGACCATCGGCGTGGGCGAGTGCGGCGGCCCCGGCACCACCTGCGCGCTCGCGCTGCTGAACGACGCCGTCAAGAAGGGCGGCGTCATGGCGTCCTCCTCCGTGGGCGGCCTCTCCGGTGCCTTCATCCCCGTCTCCGAGGACGCCGGCATGATCCGCGCGGCCGTGGACGGCGCGCTTTCGCTCGAGAAGCTCGAGGCCATGACCTGCGTGTGCTCGGTGGGCCTCGACATGATCGCCGTGCCTGGCGACACCTCCGTGGAGACCATCGCCGGCATCATCGCCGACGAGATGGCCATCGGCGTGATCAACACCAAGACCACGGCGGTGCGCCTCATCCCGGCCATTGGCCGGGCGGAGGGCGACATGCTCGAGTTTGGCGGCCTCTTCGGATCCGCGCCGGTCATGCCCGTCAACCGCTTCGCCGGCAGCGTCTTCGCGCACCGCGGCGGCCGCTTCCCGGCGCCGCTCAACTCGCTGAAGAACTAGCGAGAAGGACGCGCGGCCGCAGGTCCTTCTCGCCGCGCGTCCTTCTCGCCGCGCGGTCTTTCTCGCTGCACGCTTCCCCGAACCGCGCCCACTGCTTAGGTGAGCAAGTTACTTGAATCAACGCTACTCACCTAAGCGCATACGGTTCCTCTGAGCTGGGGCTACCCTACTCACCTAAGGAAATCGTGCATAGAAGTTCAGCTTTTTTGCTCACCTAAGCGGGCGTCGGCGGGAACGGGCGTCGGCGAGCGCGAACAGCGGCGGGAACAGGCGTCGGCGAGCGCGGGCGGCGAGAGCAGGAACCGGCAGCGAGAAAAACGCACCCTACCCCAGGAAGCGGACCTCCGGCTCCAGGCGCACGCCAAACTGGCGCTCGACCTCGTCCTGGACGTGCTCGATCACCGCGTGGACGTCCGCCGCAGTGGCGCCGCCGGTGTTCACCACAAAGCCGGCGTGCTTGCGGGAGACCTCGGCCCCGCCCACGCGGTAGCCCTGCAGCCCGGCGTCCATGATCAGCTTGCCGGCAAAGTGGCCCTCGGGACGCTTGAACGTGCTCCCCGCGCTCGCCATCTCCAGAGGCTGCTTCTCCTCACGCTGGCGCATGAGGTCGTCCATCGTGGCACGGATCTTCTCGGGGTCGCCCTTCTCGAGGGCAAACGTCGCCGAGAGCACCACGAGGCCGTCCGACGCCACGCGGCTGCGGCGGTAGCCCAGGTTCAGGTCATCGACGCCAATCGTCTCCTGCGAGCCGTCCGGCAGAAGGACGCGCACGCTCTTGAGCACGTCAGCCACGCACCCGCCGTAGGCGCCCGCGTTCATGAAGCAGGCGCCGCCGATCGACCCAGGGATCCCGCAGGCAAACTCAAGGCCGGAGAGCCCCAGCTCGCAGGCCATCTCCGAGGCCTCGCGCAGGTCAACGCCCGCCTGGCAGGTCATCTCGGTTCCGTCCATGGAGACGCCCACGAGGCACTCTGCCAGGGAGATGATCACCCCGCGATAGCCATCGTCGGAAACCAGCAGGTCAGAGCCGCGGCCCATGACAAAGCGCGGGACGCCCGCCTCGTCGCAGGCGAGAAGGACCTCGCGCACCTCGTCGGGATCCTCGGGCGTGACGAAGAGGTCGGCCGGGCCACCGACCTTGAACGTGGTGTGCTCGCTCATGGGCTCGTCCACGAGGACGTTCTCCTCGCCGACGATGGACCGGAGCCTCCACGCGAGGGGCTGATCGCTCTCAGACATGCTCTGCCACACGCTTCCCTTCAATGGAGACGGCAGGGGATATGCAACTTCTTGAGTATAGCAGCGCGCGAGACGGCACACGAGACGCCGAGAAGTGCTACACTCCCGCTGACAGTTTCAGGGCGGGGTGAAATTCCCCACTGGCGGTAACGGGCGGCACGGCCCCCGAAGTCCGCGACCCGCTAAAAAGGCGGCTGACCCGGTGGGAGTCCGGGACCAACGGTTACAGTCCGGATGGAAGAAACGGAGGCCACCATGGCTGCTTCCACGCACGCGTCCCACGACACCCACTCCACCACCTCGGGCGGCTCCTGGTCCACCAGGCGCATCGCCACGACGGCGCTCTTCTGCGCGCTGGCGTTCGTGCTCACCTTCGTGGAGATCCCCATCTTCCCGCCCGCGCCGTGGCTCATGTACGACCCCTCGGGCATCGTGGCGTTTGTCGCCGCGCTCGCCTTCGGCCCGAGCACCGGCGCAATCGTCGTCATCCTCCCGTGGGTGCTCAAGACGCTCTTCTCGTTCAACGTGTGGGGCCACCTCATGGCCATCGTCGCCGGCGTGGCCCTCTGCGTGCCCGCGGCGGTCATCGCCCGCCGCGTGGGAGGCACGCGTGGCCTCGTCGCCGGAATGGTCGTGGGCGCCGTCATCGCGCTCGCCGCGTGCATCGTGGGCAACATCGTCGTGACGCCGCTCTACACGGCGGTCTCCACGGCCGACGTCATCGCGATGATCGTGCCGATCCTGCTGCCGTTCAACGCGCTCAAGATCGTCATCAACTGCGTGGTGACGGCGCTCATTCAGAAGCCCATCGCGCAGATCGTCTCCCGATAGGCCGGCGAGAAGAACGTGGCGCCCGCCGAGCATCCGCCCATCGAGCATCCGCCCGTGAGGCTCTCGCACGTGACCCTCGTCTACGACGGGGGCGTGCGCGCGCTCGACGACGTCTTCCTCGAGGTGGCGCGCGGCGAGCGGGTCTGCGTGCTCGGCGCCAACGGCTCGGGCAAGTCCACCTTGGCATCCGTGATCTGCGGGCTGCTCGCCCCCGACGAGGGCGCGGTCGAGCTCGCCGGGGAGCGCGTGTGCGCCGACGGAAGGCCCGACCTCAAGGCATACCGTCGTGCGAGGCGCTCCCTCGGGCTCGTCTTCCAGAACCCGGACGACCAGATCGTCACGAGCGTCGTCGAGGACGACGTGGCCTTCGGGCCCGAGAACCTCGGCCTGCCGCGTGGCGAGATTGCCACGCGCGTGGCCCGTGAGCTGCGTCGCGTTGCGATGGAGGAGTATGCCGGGGCCGACCCGGCGCGCCTCTCGGGCGGGCAGCGGCAGCGCGTGTGCATCGCCGGGGCGCTCGCAATGGAGCCGGCCGTGCTCGTGCTCGACGAGCCCGGGTCGCTCCTCGACGTGCGCGGGCGCGCGGCGATCCTGCGCGTGATGGGCCGCCTCGCCGCCGCGGGCACCACGCTCGTCCACGTGACGCACTTCATGGAGGAGGCGCTCGAGGCGGACCGCGTGCTGGTCATGGACCGTGGCCGCATCGTGCTCGAGGGGACGCCGGGCGAGGTCTTCTCGCACGGGCCCGAGCTCTCCGGGCTCGGCCTCGAGGTGCCGTTTGCCGCCCGCCTCTCCGAGCGCCTCGGCCTCCCCTGGACCTGCGACGAGCAGGACGTCGTCCGCAAATTGGGGACGTGTTTTTTCTCGCAGGCGGAACGGGACAGGCCTGGGCGGTCCGTCGGCGTCTGCGCGGCAGCCGCGGCAGGCCTGTCCCGTTCCGCCTGCGAGAAAAAACACGTCCCCAATTTGCGGGTCGAGCACGCGTCGTTCTCGTATGGGCGCGGGACGCGGGCGCTCGACGACGTCTCGTTCGAGGTCCCCGCGGGCTCCTCGACGGCCGTCATCGGGCAGACCGGCTCGGGCAAGTCCACGCTGCTCCGGCTGCTCTGCGGACTGGAGCGTCCCGACGAGGGGCGCGTCGTCGTCGACGGCCATGACACGTCCTCCCGACGCGGTCGCAAGGCGGCCAAGCGCGCCGTCGGCTACGTGATGCAGCACCCCGAGCGCCAGCTCTTCGCCGAGACGGTCGAGAAGGACGTGGCGTTTGGGCCTCAGAACCTCAAGCTGCCCGCGGCCGAGGTCGAGCGGCGCGTCTCACGCGCCCTCGAGACCGTGGGCCTCGCCGATCGCCGCAAGGACTCGCCCTTCACGCTCTCCGGAGGGCAGCGGCGGCTCTGCGCGCTCGCCGGCATCCTCGCCATGGGGCCGCGCATCCTCGTGCTTGACGAGCCCACGGCGGGGCTCGACCCGCGCGGCCGCGCCATGCTGCGGCGCGTGCTTGCCCGCCTGTCCGAGCAGGGCATCACCCTCGTGCAGGTCACGCACTCGATGGAGGATGCGGCGCGCGCCGATCGCGTGGTCGCGCTCGACCAGTCGCGCCTCGTCGCCATAGGCACCCCCCGCGAGGTCTTCTCGCGCGGCAACGAGCGCCGTCTCCGCGAGGGCGGCCTCGGCATCCCACGCTCCCTGCGCGTGGCTCGCGAGCTCGAGGACCACGGCTGGCCCCCGCTCGGCGACCCCCTCACCACCGACGAGCTCGTCGCCGCGATTCGCGCCCGCGCGGAGCGTGCAAAAGTGCCTGTCCCCTTTGCACGGGAGGGGAGATGCTGAGGATAGCGATCGGGCAGTACTATGCCGCGCGCTCCCCCATCCATGCCCTCGACGCGCGGGTCAAGCTCGTCTGCACGCTCGCGGCTCTCGTGGCCATCTTCTGCGTGTCGAACGCAGCCCAGCTCGGCGTCTCCGTAGCCTTTGTCACGGCGGCCCTGGCGCTCTCGCACGTGCCCGTCGGCAGGGTCCTCGCCTCGGTGCGCCCCCTTCTGGTGTTTCTTGCCGCCCTCTCGCTCTTCAACCTGTTCTTCGTGAGGACGGGCGACGTCATGGCCACGCTCGGCCCCGTCTCGCTCACCTCGGGGGGCGTCGTCGCCGCAGCGCTCTACACCGCTCGCTTCGCGCTCGCGCTCGTGACGGGCTCGCTCGTCATGCTCACGACGACCCCCACCCAGCTCTCCGACGCCTTCGACCGCATGCTCTCCCCGCTCTCGCGCGTCGGCCTGCCCGGGCACGAGATCGCCATGGTCTTCTCGCTCATGATGCGCTTCGTGCCCACCCTCGCCGACGAGGCCTCTGCCATCATCGATGCCCAGTCGCTGCGCGGCGGCGCCTTCGACGAGGGCGGGCCCATCCGGCGCGTGCGCTCCATCGTGCCCGTGGTCGTGGCTCTGCTCGCGAGCGGGCTGCGCCATGCCGACGGGCTCTCCCGCGCCCTCGACACCCGCTGCTACGAGGGAGGCGAGGGCCGCACGCACCTCCACGAGCAGCGCCTCGGCCGCGGGGAGCTTGTGGCCGCGCTGCTGACCGCCGCGCTTCTCGCCGCGCTCGTCATTCTCGCCTAGCGCCCATCCGCCCCGCGCACGGGGCGAGAAGGACGGCCCGCGCGCCCGTCCCAGCCCCGACTGCCACGCCGCTTTGCCGTAGAATGGGACGTTAGGGAACGGGCCCTCGACAGCAGGAGGTAGCAGCGCATGGTCTCTCGCATCTACGTGGAGAAGAAGCCGGGATTTGACGGGGAGGCCACGTCGCTCGAGCGCGAGCTCAGGACGCTCCTCGGCATCGAGTCCCTCACCGGCCTCAGGCTCATCAACCGCTACGACGTCGAGGGCATCACGCCCGAGCTCTTTGCGTCCTGCGTGCCCACGGTCTTCTCGGAGCCCCAGACCGACATCGCCACCGAGGAGATGCCCGAGGTGGCGGAGGGCGCCGCGGTCTTTGCCGTGGAGTTCCTCCCCGGCCAGTTTGACCAGCGAGCCGACTCCGCGAGCGAGTGCGTCCAGCTCATCAGCCAGGGCGAGCGCCCGCTCGTGCGCTCCGCGACCATCTACGTCCTCGAGGGCGCGCTCTCCGAGGCGGACGTGGACGCCGTGAAGCACTACGTGGTGAACCCCGTCGAGGCGCGCCTCGCCTCCCTCGACAAGCCCGCCACGCTCGCGACCGAGATTCCCGAGCCCGCGCCCGTGGAGGTGCTCGACGGCTTCCGCGAGCTCGACGAGGCCGGCCTCGCCGCCTTCATCGCCGAGCGCGGCCTGGCCATGGACGCGGCGGACATCGCCTTCTGCCAGGAGTACTTCCGCGGCGAGGGCCGCGACCCCTCCATCACGGAGATCCGCGTCATCGACACCTACTGGTCCGACCACTGCCGCCACACCACCTTCGGCACCGTGCTCACCGACGTCACGATCGACGACGCCACGGTGCAGGAGGCCTTTGACCGCTACCTGGCGATGCGCCACGAGCTCGGCCGCGACGAGCGCCCCGTGACCCTCATGGACATGGGCACGATCGGCGCCAAGTGGCTCACGCACACCGGCCAGCTCACCGGCCTCGACGAGTCCGAGGAGATCAACGCGTGCACCGTCAAGGTCACCGTGGACGTGGACGGCGAGGACCAGGGCTGGCTCTTCCTCTTCAAGAACGAGACCCACAACCACCCCACCGAGATCGAGCCCTTCGGCGGCGCGGCCACCTGCATCGGCGGCGCCATCCGCGACCCGCTTTCCGGCCGCAGCTACGTCTACCAGGCCATGCGCGTGACCGGAGCGGCCGACCCCACCGTGCCCGTCTCCGAGACCATGGCGGGCAAGCTGCCGCAGCGCAAGCTCGTCACCACCGCGGCCGCCGGCTACTCCTCCTACGGCAACCAGATCGGCCTGGCCACGGGGCAGGTCTCCGAGCTCTACCACCCGGGATACGTGGCCAAGCGCATGGAGGTCGGCGCCGTCGTGGGCGCCACCCCCGCCTCCCACGTGCGCCGCGAGGAGCCGCAGCCCGGCGACAAGATCATCCTGCTGGGCGGGCGTACCGGCCGCGACGGCATCGGCGGCGCCACCGGCAGCTCCAAGGCGCACAACGTGGAGTCCATCGAGAAGGACGGGGCCGAGGTCCAGAAGGGCAACGCGCCCATGGAGCGCAAGCTCCAGCGCCTCTTCCGCCGCGGCGACGCGTGCCGCCTCATCAAGCGCTGCAACGACTTCGGCGCGGGCGGCGTGAGCGTGGCCGTGGGCGAGCTGGCCGACGGCCTCTACATCGACCTCGACCAGGTCACCAAGAAGTACGAGGGCCTCGACGGCACCGAGCTCGCCATCTCCGAGTCCCAGGAGCGCATGGCCGTGGCCGTGGCGGAGGACGACGTGGACGAGTTCATGGACTACGCCCGCGAGGAGAACCTCGAGGCCACCGTCATCGCCGAGGTCACGCACGAGAAGCGCGTGCGCATGGCCTGGATGGGCGACGTCATCGTCGACCTCTCCCGCGAGTTCCTCGCCAGCAACGGCGCCCCCAAGCACCAGGCCGCGCACGTCGAGGCGCCGAGCGTCTGGCAGCCGTCCTGGGGCGGCGCCACCCTCGAGGAGCGCCTGCGCGCCCTCGTGACCGACCTCAACGTCTGCTCCAACAAGGGCCTCTCCGAGCGCTTCGACTCCACCATCGGCGCCGGCACCGTGCTCATGCCCTTCGGCGGCGCGACGCAGCTCACGCCCGCGCAGGCCATGGTCGCCAAGTTCCCCGTCACGGGCGAGACCACCACGGTCTCCGGCATGGCGTGGGGCTTCAACCCCTACCTCATGAGCGCGGACCAGTTCGCGGGCGCCTACCTCTCCGTCGTGGAGAGCGTCTCCCGCCTCGTGGCCACCGGCTTCGAGCACGAGCGCGCCTACCTCAGCTTCCAGGAGTACTTCGAGCGCCTGCGCGACGTCCCGGAGCGCTGGGGCAAGCCGCTCGCCGCGGTGCTGGGCGCCCTCATGGCCCAGGCCGACCTCGGCATCGGCGCCATCGGCGGCAAGGACTCCATGTCGGGCTCCTTCGAGGACCTCGACGTGCCGCCCACGCTCGTCTCCTTCGCCGTTGCCACGGGCTCGGTCGACCGCGTGACCTCGCCTGAGTTCAAGGCCGCCGGCCACCGCGTCGTCCGCATCGCGCCCGCCGCCTACGGCGACGACCACCGCCCCGCGCTCGCCCCGCTCATGCACGCCCTCGAGCTCGTCGAGGCGCTCACCGCCGCAGGCGCCGCGCTCGCATGCGACACGCCCGGCTACGGCGGCACCGCCGAGGCGCTCTTCAAGATGTGCGTGGGCAACCAGATCGGCCTCGAGCTCGCGGATGACGTCGACGTTGACTCCCTTTTCGAGCCGATGTACGGCAGCTTCGTCGTGGAGCTCTCCGAGGAGGCCGACGCCGTCCTCGCGCAGGCGGAGGGCGACGTGGTGATCGAGCCGCTCGGCACCACCGTCGAGGGCTACGTCCTGGAGACGGCCGACGAGCAGATCGACCTCTCCGCACTCCAGGAGGCCTGGGAGGGCGGCATCGAGTCCGTCTTCCCCTATCGCACGCCCTCCGACGAGGCCGCGGCCCTGCCCGCCGTTGAGCCCGTGTCCTTCTCCTGCGGCGCGCCCCACGTCTACGCAGGCGAGAAGATCGCGCGCCCGCGCGTGGTCATCCCCGTCTTCCCGGGCACCAACTGCGAGTACGACACCGCCCGCGCCTTCGAGCGCGCCGGTGCCGTGGCCGACGTCTTCGTGGTCAACAACCTCACGCCCAGCGCCGTGGCCGAGAGCAGCCGCGAGCTCGCGCGTCGCATCCGCGAAAGCCAGATCGTCATGATCCCCGGCGGCTTCTCCGGCGGCGACGAGCCCGACGGCTCCGCCAAGTTCATCACCGCGTTCTTCCGCGCGCCCGAGGTCACCGAGGCCGTGCGCGAGCTCCTGCAGTCCCGAGACGGCCTCATGCTCGGCATCTGCAACGGCTTCCAGGCGCTCGTGAAGCTGGGTCTTGTGCCCTACGGTGACATCCGCCCGATGGACGACACCTGCCCCACGCTCACCTTCAACACCATCGGCCGTCACCAGAGCCGCCTCGTGCGCACGCGCGTGGCGAGCAACCTCTCGCCGTGGCTCTCCAAGTGCGAGGTCGGCGACGTGCACAACATCGCGATCTCTCACGGCGAGGGCCGCTTCGTGGCCTCGCCCGAGATGATCGAGCAGCTCGTTTCCGCCGGCCAGGTGGCCACCCAGTACGTGGACGAGGCCGGCGTTCCGGGCATGTCGCTCGACGTGAACCCCAACGGCTCCGTCCTCGCCATCGAGGGCATCACCTCGCCGGATGGCCGCGTCCTCGGCAAGATGGGCCACACCGAGCGCTCCGGCGCCGGGCTCTACAAGAACGTGCCGGGCAACGCGTACCAGCCGCTCATCGAGGGCGGCGTGGCGTACTTCACGGAGTAGCCCGCCTCGATCGGCCGCCCTTCTCGCTCGCGAGGGGGCGGCCTTTTGCTGGCGTGGCGTCCGCGCCTCCCGCCGCGCCCCGCGCGTTGCGGAAACGTGGGTCGTGGCAGCGCCGGCTTCTGAGGCGTTGCCGAATCTGGGGTTATGGCAGAAATTGAGCTGCCATAACCCCATTTTCTATAACGGGCGAGGAGAAACCCCTGTTGGCTCTCGGGCCCCATCGCCATAACCCCAGATTCGGCAACGCACGACGCCCGTCGATTGCCATAACCCCCACTCCGACAACGCCCGCAGGCGGCGCGCGACGGGGGCGCGCCGTTCTTCTCGCCGGCACCGAACGATGCTGCTAGGATTACGTGCGGTACAACCGCAAGGGAAGCGAGAAGAACGTGAGCGAAGCAGACGCCCGCCCCGAGAAGACGCCGTTCATAGCCACCCTGCCCGGCGTGGTGCTGGCCTGCCTGGCAGCGTGCTTTCTGTGGGGCTCGGCGTTCCCGTGCGTGAAGATCGGCTACGAGCTGTTTGGCATCGACGCCGCCGACGTTCCCTCGATCCTCGCCTTTGCGGGAACTCGCTTTGTCATCGCGGGCCTCATGGTGGTGGCGGGCGTGAGCGTGGCAACCCGGCGCGCCTTTGTGCCAGAGCGGCGCGACCTGCCCGCCATTGGCGCGCTCTCGCTTTTTCAGACCGTGCTGCAGTACATCCTCTTCTACGTGGGCCTCGCCAACTGCGCGGGAGTCACGAGCTCCATCCTCGAGGCGAGCAACTCGTTTCTCTGCGTCCTTCTCGCGGCGCTCGTCTTCCGCTTCGAGCGGCTCACGGGCCGCAAGGTGCTCGGCTGCCTCGTGGGCTTTGCGGGCGTTGTGCTGGTGAACGTCGCCGGGGAGTCGGGCGGGCTCAGCTTCACCCTCACCGGCGAGGGGATGGTGCTGCTCTCCACCGTCGCCGCCGCCACGTCGAGCAACCTCGCCAAGCGCTTCTCGCGCGAGCACGACCCCGTGCTGCTCTCCGGCTGGCAGTTCGTCTTCGGCGGGGCGATCATGCTGGTCGTGGGCCTCGTCGCTGGCGGCCGCGTCGCCCCAGCGGACGCGGCGAACCCGCTGCCCGCGCTCACGCTTCTCGCCTACCTCGGCTTCATCTCCGCCGCGGCATACTCGCTCTGGTCGGTCGCGCTCGCCGCGAACCCGGTCTCGCGCGTGGCGGTCTTCGGCTTCATGAACCCGGTCTTCGGCGTGCTGCTCTCCGCCGTCCTTCTCGGTGAGACCAACGTGGTGAGCCCCGCCGTTGCCGTGACGGCGCTTGCGCTGGTGAGCCTGGGCATCGTCATCGTGAACCGCCCGGAAAAGGGGTGCGGCGCATAGCCTTGCGCCGATTGTCGGTGATTATTGGGAGGGAGCCCTCGTATTCCCCCTCGAAGGAAAGACCTTTCCGCAGCTAGATAATTGTCACCTCGCCGGTGATACTTACCGCCTCCGCCGAAAATCACCGACAATCGGCGCCTCCCCACGTTCCGAGCGCCGCTCGCCGGTCGTGCGACGCCTTGGGTGCCGTGGTGCGCGCCGCGTGATAGAACGGTAGTGGCATCTTTTCGCTTGCGACCAAGGAGGCACGATGAAGGCGGAGGACATCAGGGTCGCCGCGTCAATCGGCGCGGGGGTCATCGGGTACAGCTGGGCGCTCAAGTTCGCGATGGCGGGGCTCGACGTGTGGGCGCAGAACCGCACCGAGGAGTCCGGCAATCTGGCACGAGAGCGCGTACGGGACTCGCTCGCCTCGCTCGTGAAGAACGGCGTCTACGACGAGGCCCAGGCAGCCGCAATCGCCGATCGCATCCACTACACCACCTCCATCGAGGAGGCGGTGCGGGACGCCCAGTTCATCCAGGAGTCCTCCGCCGAGCACTACGAGGTGAAGTGGGGGCTCGTTCGCGCAATCGAGGCCGCCGCCGCGCCCGACGCCATCGTCGCCAGCTCCACCTCCGGCCTGCTCGTGAGCCAGATCGCCAAGGATGCCGCCCATCCCGAGCGCTTCTGCGGAGGCCACCCGTACAACCCGCCCCACCTCATTCCGCTCGTGGAGATCACCAAGGGCGAGCGCACCTCCGACGAGGTCGTATCGTGCGCCAAGGAGTTCTACGCACGGGTGGGCATGGAGCCCGTCGTGCTGCAGAAGGAGGCGCTCGGCTTCATCTGCAACCGTCTGCAGATGGCCCTCTATCGCGAGGTCGCCAACCTCGTGCTCTCCGGTGTCTGCACCGTCGAGGACGCCGACAAGGCCGTCACCTTCGGCCCCGGCATCCGCTGGGGCATCATGGGGCCGTCGCTCGTCTTTGAGCTGGGGGGCGGCAAGGGCGGCGTCTCGGGCCTCATGAGCCACCTCAACGACTCGATCAGCCTCTGGCTTGCCGACATGGCCGACTGGAAGAGCTTCCCGCCCGAGTTCGCGCAGGCCGCGCAGGAAGGAGTGAACGCGGAGCTCGCCGCGCGCCCGGCCGAGATCGGCAACACGCCCGAGAGCCTGGCGGAGTATCGCGACCACATGATCATCGAGATCCTCAAGCTCCACGGCAAGCTCTAGGGTCCCGCGTCGCGCGCGGGGCTTGCGTCGCGCCTACCGCGGCCGGTGGTGCGTGAGGTGCCAGCCGCCGCAGTACGGGCACTCATAGACGAAGATCTTCGGAGCGTCCTTGCGACGCGAGCTCCTCTCGGCCGCCTTGCGCGCGTCGACCCGCGTGTCGTAGCGCTTCTTGCGCCCGCACGCCCGGTATTCCTGGCTCTGCTCGTCCATCTCCCCTCCCGGACTGCCACTGACGCCAGTGGCAGCCCCCCTCGCACGCCCGACTACGGGAACATTATGCACTGCTGGCGCATGTACTGGGCAGGGAGGTGATGAGCGTGGACAAAACCAAGACACGCACCGAGAAGTTCATGCGGCACGCGATGGCCGCGCACGGAAACTCGGTCTATCTCGTTGCGCTTGCGCAGACGCGCTCGGAGCACGACGCCCAGGACGTGGCGCAGGACGTGTTCTGCCGGCTGCTCACGGACGGCACCGCGTTCACCAGCGACGAGCACCTGCGCGCTTGGCTTCTGCGCGTGACGGTCAACCGATGCCACGAGCTCTACCGCATGCCGTGGAGGCGCCGCGTGGAGAGCGCCGAGGACGCCGGGGGCGAGCTGCCGGCGCGCGACGCGAGTACGGAGGACGCAGCCCTCGCGGAGCTGCGCGCCGACCCGGTCTGGCAGGCACTTCAGGCCCTGCCCGAGAAACTCCGCGTGGTGGCGTTGCTCCACTACGTTGAGGAGTACACGACCGACGAGATCGCCCGCGTGGTGGGATGCGCCCCCTCGACGGTGCGCACGCGCCTGCATCGGGCGCGCAAGAGGATGAGGCAGATGCTCGATCCAGAAACTAAGGAGAGATGCCATGAGCAGCCAGCAGTTTGAGAGGTTCCGCACGCGGGCGCGTCGCGTGGCGCTGCCCGAGGACGTACGGAAGTCCGTAATCGATGAGATCAGGGCCGAGAAGGGCGAGTGTGCCCGGGGCTCGCGTCGGAGACGTGGGGCCGGTAGCCCCGTCACACGGCGAGCCGTCATAGCCGCTGGCCTCGGGACGCTTGGCGTTGCAGCGGGCTACCTCGCGCTCTCCGTCGTGACCCGGCCCAGTCCCGCAGAGCCGACCGCAGGCGTCCCCACCGCCGAGCCCGAGGGCAACTTCTTCGCCCTCGCCGCCTACGCCGACGGCACCCCCTATGGGGACAACACCGTCATCGCCAGGCAGATGGTAGGCTCCGCCGGCTCACGCGGCGGCAGAGCGGGACTCTACTGGTACGCCGCTCGCACGCTCAACTTCGACGTCACAGGCACGGGCATCGAGAAGATCGCGTATGCGCTCGAGGGGGACGTCGTGGGCTTTCCAGAGGGTGACACGGAGGAGATGCCCCTTGACCGGCCATACGCCTATCTCGACGCGCTCTACAACCATCCTGACCAGGTGGGAGAGGGCGAGGCCCACCCCGACCACGGCGGCACCCTCGACGGCTTCACCGTGGACTATGCCAACCAGGAGCAGGACCAGGACGACTTCAACCGCCAGATCTGGACGTACTTCCCCACGGATGACGAGCTCGAGGAGCTCTACCGCCAGCAGAATGCCCTTTTCGAGGCGCGGGATGGCACCTATGAGGGCGAGCTCGCCGACATGAGGGCGAGCAACGCCTTCTGGTCCGCCGTCGAACGGCGCAGCATAGACGTGCTCATGCAGCTCACCCTCGCCCTCACGGTGACGTTCGAAAACGGGGAGACCAAGACGAAGCGCTACACCATCGGCATCCGCGATAATTACGATGACGTCGTCGCCGCATTCGACGAGAAGAACGCGGAGCTCAGCGCCCAGATGTCCATCTATCAGGACGACCCCGACCACCAGGCGGAGTACGAGGCCGCCTACCAGAGCTGGCAGGAGCTCATGGAGAGCCGCCCCGACGACCTCTTCACCCTCACCGAAACGTAAAAGGGGACGGGTTATTTCTCTCAGGAAAAGCGGGACAGGCCCGGGCCTGTCCCGCTTTTCCCGAGAGAAATAACCCGTTCCCAAATTCTAGAGGCGAGCAACCCCGCTCTTGCGGGCGGCCTCGGCCACGGCGGCGGCGACGGCGGGCGCCACGCGCTCGTCGAAGGCGCCGGGGATGATGTAGTCGGCGGCGCGGTGCTCGTCGTCGACGAGGCCGGCGATCGCGTAGGCCGCGGCCTCCATCATGTCGTCGTTGATGTCCGAGGCGCGCACGTCGAGGGCGCCGCGGAAGATGCCCGGGAACGCGAGCACGTTGTTGATCTGGTTGGGGAAGTCGGAGCGGCCCGTGGCGGCCACGGCGGCCCCTGCCGCGAGCGCCTCGTCCGGCATGATCTCCGGCACGGGGTTCGCGCAGGCGAAGACGATCGGGGCCGGCGCCATCGTGCGGACCATGTCCTGGGTGAGCACGCCGGGAGCGGAGACGCCCACGAAGACGTCGGCGCCCTTGACGGCGTCGGCGAGGCTGCCCCTCACGCCCTCGCGGTTGGTCCACGTGGCGATCTCGGCCTTCTCGGGGTTGAGACCCTCGCGGCCCTCGTAGATGGCGCCCGTGCGGTCGCAGATGATGACGTCCTTCACGCCCATGCGCTGCATGAGCTTGGCGATGGAGATGCCCGCGGCGCCGGCGCCGGAGAAGACCACGCGCACGTCCGCGAGCTCGCGGCCGGTGGGGCGGAAGGAGTTGATGAGCGCGGCGCAGGTCACCCCGGCCGTGCCGTGCTGGTCGTCGTGGAAGACGGGGATGTCGCAGCGCTCCTTGAGGCGGCGCTCGATCTCAAAGCAGCGCGGCGCGGAGATGTCCTCGAGGTTGATGCCGCCGAAGCTGCCGGCGATAAGCTCGACGGTGCGGACGATCTCGTCCACGTCCTTGGAGCGCACGCACAGGGGGAACGCGTCGACGTCGGCGAAGGTCTTGAACAGGGCGCACTTGCCCTCCATGACCGGCATGCCCGCCTCGGGGCCGATGTCGCCGAGGCCCAGCACCGCGGTGCCGTCCGTGACCACGGCCACCAGGTTGCCGCGGCGGGTATAGGTGTAGGAGTCCTCCACGTTCTCGGAGATCTTGAGGCACGGCTCGGCGACGCCCGGCGTGTAGGCCACGGCCAGCTCCTCCGGCGTGGTGATGGGCGCACGGGTGATCACCTCGATCTTGCCCTGCCACTCCTTGTGCTTGTCCAGCGCGTACTGCTTGGCGTCCTCGGCCATGGATGCTCCCATCTCACAGGGCCGGCCCCCGCCGGCCAAATTCACACCGCCCATCAGTCTATCCCTCTCGTGGCAACGGTGACAGGGTCGTTTGCCGGGAAACCCTCACGCCAGCGCCATCGCGCCGAGCCACCCCCAGCGCGGCTCGCTCGCCACGCCGTACGCGGAGAGCCACAGCGTCAGAGGGACGCGACGCACGCGCCCGTCGACGCAGTCCATGACAACACCGTCCCCCACATAGAGCCCCACGTGGCCATGGTCCCAGCCGCCCGCGCCGTACGGGTGGCAGCCCACGGCCACGATCATGCCCACGAGCAGGTCGCCCGCGTCCGTGAGATGACAGAACCCCTCGTACAGCTCGCGAGCGTCGCCCGAGACGTAGCCCATGCCCAGGCGGGAGAACGCCCGCTCCACCCACGCGGCGCAGAGGTCCTCCCCCATCGCTGCGGTTCCATGCGCACACTCGACGAGCCGTCTCTGGAGCGGCGTCGCGTCGAGAAGCGCCTGCGGCTCGCGGCCGGCCGGCACCGGGCGCCACGCAGGCTCGCCATAGATGGTCGTCACCCCATCGCCAGCGAGAAGACCCCGCGACGCAAGTGCGCAGAGGAGTTGCTTGCGCACGTTCTTCTCCCCTCCCCGACAGCCCGGCCCAACGGGATCCGGCACTCATGCGTGTCGGCTCGAGCCGCGGACCCTCGGCAAAGAGTGTCGGCCTCTTCTCTGACTTTGTCGAGAAGTGCCGTCCGACAGGCAGTCGCAAGCCGGCGCGCATGAGTGTCGGCCCTGAGGGAGCTGGAGGTCGCACCTCTCAGCGCCCCGCCGACGTATACTTATGAGCAGGGGGATTTACGGGGAAACGTCCACCACAACCGAAAGGACTTCCATGAGCGAGAAGATCGCGCCCCAGGACACCTGCGTGCTCGTCACCGGCGGCGCCGGCTTCATCGGCAGCCACACGGTCGTCGAGCTGCTTACACGCGGCTACCAGGTCGTTATCGTCGACGACCTCTCCAACGCGTCCGCCAAGGTCATGGACCGCATCAAGACCATCGTCGGAGAGCCGGCCGCGGCCAACCTCACCTTCTACGAGGCCGACGTCAACGACCGCGCCACGCTCGCCAAGATCTTCGACGAGCACCACCCGAGCCGCGTGATCCACTTCGCCGGCTACAAGGCCGTGGGCGAGTCCGTGAGCAAGCCCGTCGAGTACTACGCCAACAACATCGGCAACACGCTCACGCTCGTCGACGTCATGCGCGAGCACGGCTGCAAGTCCATCATCTTCTCCAGCTCGGCCACCGTCTACGGCGACCCGGACTCCCTGCCGCTGACCGAGGAGAGCCCCAAGAAGCCGGCCACCAACCCCTACGGCTGGACCAAGTGGATGATCGAGCAGATCCTCACGGACCTCCACACGGCCGACCCCGAGTGGAACGTCGTCCTGCTCCGCTACTTCAACCCCATTGGCGCCCACCCCTCGGGCCTCATGGGCGAGGACCCCAAGGGCATCCCCAACAACCTCGTGCCCTACGTCGCGCAGACCGCCATCGGCAAGCGCGACGCCGTGCACGTCTTCGGCGACGACTACGACACGCCAGACGGCACCGGCGTGCGTGACTACATCCACGTCTGCGACCTCGCCTCCGGCCACGCCGCGGCGCTCGCCTGGATGAACGGCCGCACGGGCGTCGAGGTCTTCAACCTCGGCACCGGCACGGGCACCTCGGTCCTCGAGATCATCAAGGCGTTCTCCAAGGCCTGCGGTCACGAGATCCCCTACGTTGTCGACCCGCGCCGCCCCGGCGACGTCACCGCCAACTACGCCGACTGCTCCAAGGCCCGCGACCTCATGGGCTGGGAGGCCAAGTTCAACATCGAGGACATGTGCCGCGACTCCTGGAACTGGCAGTCCCACAACCCCGACGGCTACGAGGGCTAGCGCCGGCGAGAAGGACGAGAAGGACCATGGAAGAGCTCTTCGTCACCTACCTGAGGGAGCGCCTGCCCCTCGTCGAGCGCGCGCTCGCGGACGCCGCGGACGCGCCCCTCACCGACGGGCCCGTCGCCGACGACCTCGTGCGCTATCTCTACGCGCCGCTCCGCCGCTTCACCGCAGGCGGCGGCAAGCGCGTGCGGCCCGTGCTCGCGCTTCTCGGCGCCGAGGCCGTGGGCGGGCGGGCCGAGGACGCGCTCTCGTGCGCGGTCGCCGTCGAGCTCTTCCAGAGCGCGGCCCTCATCCACGACGACATCGCGGACGAGGGCGAGCTGCGCCGCGGCGAGCCGTGCCTGCACCGCGCGGAGGGCACGGGGCTGGCGATAAACGCCGGCGACCTGGCGCTCACCCAGGTCTTCGAGGTTGTCCTGCGCGACGAGGCGCTCCCCGCGGACCGAAGGCTTCGAGCGCTCTCCGAGCTGGTGCGCATGGAGCGTCACACGCTCGAGGGCCAGGCGCTCGACCTCGGCTGGGTTCGCGACGCGCGCTGGGACGTCACCTCCGAGGACTACCTCTACATGGTCACGAGCAAGACCTCGTGGTACTCCGCCGCCGTGCCGCTCTACGTGGGCGCGCTCGTGGGCGGGGGCTCGGAGGAGGCGGCGCGCGGCCTGCTCGAGATGGGCCTCACCGCCGGCGTCGCCTTTCAGCTGGCCGATGACCTGCTCAACCTCGTGGGAGACGCCGAGGCCCAGGGGAAGGACTTCCGCTCGGACATCACCGAGGGCAAGCGGACGCTCGCCGCGGTGTGGGCGCTCGAGCATCTCGATGACGTTGGCCGAGAGGAGCTCGTGGCGCTTCTCGGCAGCTCAACCACCGACGCCGCCGCGCTTGCCCGGGCCGTCGAGCTCATCGATCGGGGCGGCGGCATCGAGCACTGCCGCACGCTCGCGGGGCAGATGGCGGAGCGCGCCAAGGAGGGCGCAAGGGAGCTCGCCGAGGCGGGTCACATCACGGTTGAGGCTCGCGACCTGCTACTTTCTATGTCAGACTTCTTTGTGGAGCGCGCCAGCTAGGCGCGTCCCCATCCCGTGTTCGTTTGAGGAGAGGCGATGGACGCTATTAGGCAAGGCGCGGCGGGTGTCGCCGTCGAGGACATTCAGGAGCGGCTCGAGTCGCTCGGCTACGCAATCGACGCCGTCGAGCGGGAGCACAGCTCGTTCGGTCCCTCGACCTCCGCGGCCATCGCGCGCTTCCGCATCGAGCACGGGCTCTCCCTCGGGGACGAGGTGGACACCGCGACGTGGTCCTCGCTCGTCGACGAGTGCTACCAGCTCGGGGATCGAACCCTCTACCTGCGCCTCCCCAACTTCCACGGCAACGACGTCCGCCAGCTCCAGGAGCGCCTCAACATCCTCGGGTTCTCCTGCGGCGAGCCGGACGGGACCTACGGCGTCCACACCGAGGCCGCGGTGAAGCTCTTCCAGGAGAGCATCGGCGTGCTCGCGGACGGCATGGCCTTCCCCGACACCTTCGACGCCATCGAGCGCCTCCGGCACGTCTGGGCGGGAAAGCCCGCCGACGGTCCCCACCCGATGGGCGGCATGGGCTTTGCGCGCGCGGCGAGCGTGCTCGAGAACGCCCACATCGCCATCACCGCCGAGGACCCGATCTCCCGCAACGTCGCGGGGCGCATCTGGAACCTCGCGCACGCCACGATCGACTCGTGCGGAATCGAGCTCCTCGGCTCGCCCGAGGGCGCGAGTCCCGACGTTCAGGCGCTTCTCGTCCTCTCCACCTCCGCGCTGCCCGAGAACGTGGCGTCAGGCGTCGGCAACGTCATGCTCGACGACTTCGACACGCTCCCGCCGCGCCTGCGCACCGCAGTCCAGAGCTCGCGCGCCACGCCTCCCACGGCGCGCATCGAGCTCCCCGTGGGCACCTCCGCCTTTACCGTCGGGGACGCCCAGACCTTCGCGGTCATCCTCCTTGACGCCATCTGCGCCGCCCTCGACGGGCTGGAGCTCGCGTAGCCCGACAAGGGTGACGGGGCCAGCCGCCAGCACCCCCGCCCGAGTGACTGGTTTTGAACGGATGAGGCCGCCAGAGGGCGCGCGTCCGTCCAAAACCAGTCACTTGCCATGAAGCGCACCCGCTGCGGAGCCGTGCCCGCCACAGGACCGCGCCCGCCACAAAGCGGCCCCGCCTCCCATAGGGAGACGGGGCCGCAGATAGCCTGGCAGGGGTAGTAGGATTCGAACCCACATTGATGGCACCAAAAACCACTGTCCTAACCATTGGACGATACCCCTGTGCCTGCGCATTGTACCAAGAAATCCAGCGTCCCGACGCTGGGGCGGCGCCTACTTCTTGCCCGGCACCATGGTGAGCGAGATCTTGCCCCGGTCGCGGTCCACACGCTCGACCCAGACCTTCACCGTGTCCCCCACGGTCACGACGTCGCTCGGGTGCTTGACGAAGCGGTTTGCCAGCTTGGAGATGTGCACGAGGCCGTCCTGGTGCACGCCCACGTCCACGAAGGCGCCGAAGTCAACGACGTTGCGCACGGTGCCCGTGAGCTCCATGCCGGGCTGGAGGTCGTCGATGGAGAGCGCGGCGCGGCTGAAGACGGGCTCCGGGGCGTCATCGCGCGGGTCGCGTCCCGGCTTCTTGAGCTCGGCCACGATGTCGATGAGCGTGAGCACGCCGCAGTCCAGCTCGCCTGCGAGCACGCCCACGCTGCCCACGCGCCTCTCGATGTCCGGCACGCCGCCGCGCGTGAGCTCGTCCGCCCCCACACCCGCGCGCTCGAGCAGCGCCGTGGCCACGTCGTAGCTCTCCGGGTGCACGGCCGTGGCGTCGAGCGGGTTCTTGCCGCCGGTGATGCGCAGGAAGCCTGCCGCGTTCTGGAACGCCTTGGGGCCGAGCTGGGGGACCTTCTTGAGCTCACGGCGATCGGTGAAGGCGCCATGTTCTTCTCGATAGGCCACGATGTTGCGCGCCACGGCGGACGTGATGCCGGAGACGTAGCCCAGAAGGCTCGCGCTCGCGGTATTGACGTCCACGCCCACGCGGTTGACCACGTCCTCCACCACGTAGCCCAGCGTGCGCGCGAGCTCCGTCTGGTCGAGGTCGTGCTGGTACTGGCCCACGCCGATGGACTGGGGCGGGATCTTCACGAGCTCGGCGAGCGGGTCCTGCAGGCGTCGGCCCAGGCTCATGGCGCCGCGCGTGGTGACGTCGAGGTCCGGGTACTCCTGGCTCGCGAGCTCGGAGGCGGAGTAGACCGAGGCGCCCGCCTCGTTGACGATCGTGTAGCGCAGGTCCGGCGCAGACTCGGCGATGAACTCGGAGACGACCTCCTCGGTCTCGCGGCTGGCCGTGCCGTTGCCGATGACGATGGTGTTGATCGCGTACTTGTCCGCAAGGCGCTTGAGCTCGCGCTTGGTGCCCGCGACGTCGTGGCGCGGCTTGGTGGGATAGACCACGCCATGGTCGAGCAGCTTGCCCGTCTCGTCCAGCACCGCGACCTTGCAGCCGGTGCGGTAGCCCGGGTCAAGCGAGATGATGCGGGCGCCGCGCACGGGGCGGGCCGAGAGCAGCCCCTCGAGGTTCTTGGCAAAGACCTTGATGGCGTCCGTCTGGGCACGCACGGTAAGGCGCGCGCGGACCTCGCGCTCGAGCGAGGGCGCCATCAGACGCTTGTAGCCATCCGCAATGGCGGCGTCAAAGACGGGCGCAAAGACGCCCTGGCGGCGCGGCCAGCGCCCGCCGAGGCGCGCCACCGCCGCGGCCTCGTCCACGCGGACGCGCACGCGGAGCTTCTCCTCGCGCTCGCCGCGGTCGATGGCGAGCACGCGGTGGTTGGGGATCTTGGCCGCGGGCTCGGAGAAGTCGTAGTACGGCTCATAGGGGGTCTTCTCGTCCGCGTTCGTGGCAACGGAAACGATGTCCGCCGTCGCCTCGGTGAAGGCACGCAGGTCGGCCACGTTCTCGGCGTCCTCGGCCACGACCTCCGCCACGATGTCCCGGGCTCCGGCGAGCGCCTTCTCCGGCGTGTCGAAGCCGGCCTCTGCCGCCTCCGGCGTCACGAAGCGCGCCGCCTCGTCGAGTGCGGAGCCCTTGGTGGACATCTGCATGAAGATCATGTTCGCCAGTGGCTCGAGCCCCGCCTCGCGCGCCTTCTGCGCGCGCGTCATGCGCTTCTTGCGATAGGGCTTGTAGAGGTCCTCGACGCGCTGGAGCTGCGTGGCGGCCTTGATTTCCGCCTCGAGTTCGGGCGTGAGCTTGCCCTGTGCGTCGATGAGGAGAAGGACGTCCTGCTTGCGCTTCTCGAGGTTGCGCAGGTAGGAGAGGCGCTCGTCAAGGGCGCGCAGGGCGACGTCGTCCATGCCGCCCGTAGCCTCCTTGCGGTAGCGCGCGATGAAGGGGATGGTGTTCCCCTCGTCGATGAGCTTGACGGCGGCGTCGACGGCCTCCGGCTTGAGGCCGAGCTCCTCCGCGAGCGTGGCGATAAGGTCCATGTGGTTGCAGCTCCCGTGGTTGCGTGCGTGCAAGAGTCACCTAGCATACTGGAAAAGGGGACAGGTTTTTTCTCTCAGGGAATTTGGGACAGGCCTTGGGCGTGGGCTCCAAGGCCTTTCCCAAACTCCCTGAGAGAAAAAACCTGTCCCCTTTTCCGCCTAGCCGTCGAGCTCGTCCATGGAATACGTCGCATACCCCTCGTAGCGATAGCTGGCGTCGATGCCCTTCATGTAGACCTGGCGGTCGGCGACTGCGTCCGTCAGCGCCTCATTAAGCAGGAACTTTATCTCCCTATCGCGCACGGGGCTCCGCTCCATGGCAAGCAGGTAGTCTTCCCGGTCCACCCGGCTCCAATCGACGACCACGCCAAGCTCACTTTTGAGCATGCAGTCGAGCCAGATGCGAGCGCTCCTTCCGTTGCCCTCACGGAAGGGATGGGCGACGTTCATCTCCACGTACTTCTCGACAATCTGGTCAAACGTGGACTGAGGCATCTTGTCGATTGCCCTGAGGGCCGAGTCCAGATACATCACGGACGCAAAGCGAAAGCTGCCCTTGGAGATGTTCACCGTACGCGGCTCACCAGCAAACTCGTAGACGTCCTGGAACAGATAGCCGTGAATCTTGGCGAGCCCGGCAAAGGTCCCGACTTCAAAGGTGTCGAGAAGCCCCGTGTCGTACAGCTCGAGGGCACGGAGCTTGGTCAGGCGCTCCTCCTCGCGGGCAAGCTCGACGTCACTGGCAATCCCGAGCTTGTTCTCAAGGGTCATCGAGCTCATCTCCAAGGCCGCACGCTGCGAATACTTGCATCTATTGTACCTTGCGAGGCATGGCGAGAAGAACGTCAGCCCCGCGGTTCCCACGGCGTGATGACGACCTTGAGGCAGCCGCCCTCGTGTGCCTCGAAGGCGCGATAGGCGTCCAGGATGTCGTTCAGCGGGTAGCGACGCGAGATGAGCAGGCTCGTGTCCAGCTTGCCCGCCGCAATGAGCGCCATCACCTCGTCGAGGCCGCTCGCGTCAACGCCGCCGGTCTTGAACGTGAGGTTCTTGCCGTACATGCTCGGCAGCGGCAGGGTCTGGTCGCACTCGTACATGGCGGAGATCACCACGACGGCATTGGGCCGGGCGACGCGCCAGGCCATCTCGAAGGTGTCGTCGCCACCCGCGGCCTCGATCACGGCGTCCGCGCCGCGGCCGCCGGTCTGCGCGCGCACGAGAGACTCCACCTCGCCGAGGTTCTTCTCGACAGGGTTGATGGCGACGTCCGCAAGGCCGCGCTCACGCGCGAACTCAAGGCGGCGCTCATCCACGTCAAGGGCGATGACCTGCACCGGGTTGGCCAGCCGCGCGCACATCATGGTGGTGAGCCCCACCGGGCCCGCCCCAAACACCGCGACGGTAGAGCCGGACTCAATCTCAGCCAGGCGAGCTCCCCACCAGCCCGTTGCCAGGATGTCTCCCAGGAAGAGCGCGTCCTCGTCCGAGACGCCGTCCGGGATGCGCGTGAACGCGTTGTCCGCATACGGAACGCGCACGTACTCGGCCTGGCAGCCGTCAATGGTGCAGCCCAGAAGCCAGCCACCGTGCTCGCAGTTGTTGACCCATCCGCGCCGGCAGAAGAAGCACTCGCCACAGAAGGTCTCGCAGTTCACGGCCACGCGATCACCGGGCGAGAAGAACCTCACGCCCGGGCCCACCTCCTCGACCACGCCCACGAACTCGTGGCCGAGCACCGTGTCAGGCTGGGCGCGCGGCACGGCACCGCGCATGATGTGCAGGTCGCTCGTGCAGATGGTCGAGCGCGTCACCCGCACGAGGGCGTCCGTGGGCTCCGCCAGCCGCGGGCGCGGCCGGTCGAGAAGCGCGATGTTGCCGTGACCGTCATGTACCAGCGCTTTCATCAGGTCCTCCTTGGCTGGATGTACTTTGGGGCATCGTAACACGCGACCGGGCGTCCGAGCTGAGGAGCAGATGAAGCCGTCTCAGATATAAGTAAGATTTTTTTCTACTTCAAAACCATGTAGCAACAGGCACCAATCTGCCATTGTGGCCCCTAACGAGCGGCATAGTTAGTCATCCGCTCCCTCGTCGCCTCGGCGATCGCCGCTGCGACCCACTCCTCGTTCTCCCTCTTCTCCCTCCGCGCGTTCCTGAACCTCCTGCCCGGCCC
>NZ_JBQXES010000026.1:0-32287 GCF_052599055.1 Thermophilibacter sp. ZX-H3
GACCGCCTTCATCCGCGAACCTCGATTCCGTCGGGTTTAACGGTCGGATTTTCCGCCATCGACCTGCGGAGACGGGGCGCGGGCGGACACACTTTCTGTCCGAGTGGTTAAAAGCTCCGCACGGATTTAAGGCCGAGAAAAAGGGGCATCGACCTGCGTCGATGCCCCTGAAGCGGACACACATTTTGTCCTATAAGCCAAGGTTTCCGTGCGCCACGGCATGCTCGGTGCGGCGTGACCCATGACCTCGACAACGAAAAAGGGCCGGACCCGAAGGCCCGACCCTGAACGTTTGGTAGCCCGTACCAGATTCGAACTGGTGATCTCCGCCTTGAGAGGGCGGCGTCCTGAACCGCTAGACGAACGGGCCATTTGGTAGCCCGTACCAGATTCGAACTGGTGATCTCCGCCTTGAGAGGGCGGCGTCCTGAACCGCTAGACGAACGGGCCACATATGCGATTGTGAGGCAAGCGGCAAATGGCTGGGACTGAGAGAGTCGAACTCCCGTTGACGGAACCAGAATCCGCTGTCCTACCACTAGACGAAGTCCCAATTTGCCACTTCGTGCGCCTCTCAGCGCGGAGAAACACTATACGGCATCCCCTCACGTCATGCAAGCAAGAATTTTGGAGAAGTTGTGCATGGAAACTTGCCTAAAAGGGGCCTGTCCCCTTTTAGGCGACTACCACCGCAGCCAGGCGAGAAGGGCGTCGCGCCTGTTGGGCACCTCCCCCGCCTTGACGGCCTCGAGCAGCTGCGCGAGCACCATGCCCACGCCGGGCCCGGGCTCCACCCCGCGCTCGCGGATCACGTCCGCCCCGCCCACGGCCAGGTCGCGCACGCGCCACACCGCCCCGGCGGAAAGCTCCGCGCGCAGGACCGCCGTCATGGCGTCGAGCTCCACCGCGTACCCCATGCACGCGGGCGCCTTGGCCACCGCGTCGGCGCGCTTGAGGTCCAGCAGCGCGAAGGCCAGCGGCCGCGCCTGCCCCGGCGCCGCCGCCTCCAGCTCGGAGAGCATCCGGCGCATGGAGGGGGCCGTCGCGCGGATCTCGAAGTCGTGGAGCAGCACGAGCGCCGCCGCGGCGCGCGCCACCTCCCCGGGCACCGCCAGGCGCCCCATCACGCGGCGCGCCACGCGGGCGCCCTCCTCGGGGTGGCCGAAGAAGTGGCCGCGCCCCGAGACGTCCTCGCTCCAGCAGGCCGGCTTGGCCACGTCGTGCAGGAGCGCCGCCCAGCGCAGGGCCGGAAGCGGGCGCCCGCCCGCGAACTCCTCCACGCCCGCGCAGACGCGCGCCGTGTGCTCGAGCACGTCGTGGGCGTGATAGGGGCTCCTCTGGTCGAAGCCGGCCATCGGCGCGAGCTCGGGCACGGCCGCGGAGAGCACGGCGAACTCGTGGCGCAGCGCCCAGGCGGCGCGCCCCGTGGCGAGGATCCCGTCGAGCTCCTGGCCGATGCGCTCGGACGCGATCTGGTCGAGCTCGGGCGCGCACGCCTCGAGCGCCGCCTGCGTGGCGGGCTCGATCGCGGCGTCAAGCCGGCAGGCGAAGCGCACGGCCCGCAGCACGCGCAGGGCGTCCTCCTCGAAGCGCGTGCGCGGGTCCCCCACCGCGCGAATGACGCGCGCCGCGAGGTCCCTCTCGCCGCCGAAGGGGTCGAGCAGGCCGCGCTCCGGGTGGAACGCCATCGCGTTGACGGTGAAGTCGCGCCGCGCGAGGTCCTCGCGCACGTCCGTGACGAAGCGCACCTCGTCGGGGTGGCGGCGGTCGGAGTAGCCGCCCTCCACGCGGTAGGTGGTGGTCTCGACGGGCCGGCCTCCCACGACGGCCGTGACCGTCCCGTGGGCGGTGCCGGTCTCGTGCACGGCGATCCCCGCCGCGCGCAGCACGGCCGCCGTCTTCTGCCATGGGGCCGAGGTGGTCACGTCGACGTCATGGCCGGGCGCGCCGAGAAGGGCGTCGCGCACCCAGCCGCCGACGACCCACGCCTCATAGCCGGCGGCCTCGAGCGCGTCGACGACGCGCCGGGCGTATGCGGGCAGCTCGCGCGCGAGGCGGCCCTCGATGTCCGTGCCCATATGACCCCTCCACCCGTGGTTCTTCTCGCCACATTCTAGCAGCTCGGCCGGACGCGCCTCCGGGTGCGTACGCGCCTTGCCCGGGTACGTACGAGGTTTCCGGGTTGATGTCCTTCTCGCCGCGGTGCCGACCTGCGGTTTTCCCGCAGAGGACCCGGTATCAGGCCTCGAATCGCGTACGCATCCGGGCGGGGCGCGCACGCACCCGGAGGGACGCCCCGCCAAAGCGGTGCCGCCCGCCGAGTGCTATGCTCGATGCCGGTCCAATCCGAACTAACGAACGGGAGGTACCGCCCCATGGACGAGATGACATCCGTCACCGCCGACGACCTCGCCTGCGCCCGCGAGGAGTTCTTCTCCGAGCGCGCCAACGTGGTCGCCAAGAACGCCGTGAGCTCCGTCGGCATCCGCGCCGCCGCGCGCGTGCCCGAGGGGGTCGCGAGAAACGCCCTGACCTTCGACGTCGAGGTCACGCAGGGCGAGCGCTGCAACCAGGAGCGCTCGGGCCGCTGCTGGATGTTCGCGAGCCTCAACACCATGCGCTACCGCGTCATCAAGAGGTACGGCCTCAAGACCTTCGAGCTCAGCCAGGCCTATCCCCTCTTCTGGGACAAGCTCGAGAAGAGCAACTGGTTCTTCGAGAACGTCCTCGACACGCTGGACGAGCCGCTGGACGGCCGCCTCGTGAGCTACCTCCTCGCCGACCCCGTGGGCGACGGCGGGCAGTGGGACATGTTCAAGAGCCTCGTCAAGAAGTACGGCGTGGTCCCCAAGGAGGCCATGCCCGAGACCGCCTGCTCGCGCAACACCCGCGAGATGGACTCCTACCTCACGCGCTACCTGCGCGGCGCCGCCAGGCGCCTGCGCGAGAGCCACGCGGCCGGCGTCGGCGCCGACGACCTCGCGGCCATGAAGAAGGAGATGATGGGCGACGTCTACCACCTCCTCGTGACCTGCCTCGGCGAGCCGCCCGCGAGCTTTGACGTCCGCCTGCGCGACAAGGACGGCAAGCTGGCGCTCTCCGGCACCTTCACGCCCGCCGCGTTCTTCGACGAGGCCGTGGGCATGGACGTGGACGACTACGTGAGCCTCATCTCCGCCCCCACCGCCGACAAGCCCTTCGGCCACACCTACACCGTGAGCCGCCTGGGCAACGTGGTGGAGGACGGCGGCGTGCGCTACCTCAACCTCCCCATCCAGCGCCTCAAGGAGTGCGCCGTGGCCCAGCTGCGCGAGGACCTGCCCGTGTGGTTCGGCTGCGACGTGGGCCAGAGCTACCTGCGCGAGGAGGGCATCATGGACACGGCCGCGCTGGACGTGGACGGCCTTCTCGGCTTCCCGGTGGAGGGCTGCATGGACCGCGCCGAGCGCCTGGACTACGGCGAGTCGCTCATGACCCACGCCATGGTCCTCGAGGGCGTGAACCTTGACGAGGGCGGTCACCCCACGCTCTGGAAGGTGGAGAACAGCTGGGGCAAGGACCACGGCCGGGACGGCTTTGACACCCTCTCCGACGCATGGTTCGACGAGTACGTCTACCAGGTCGTCGTTGACAAGAAGCACCTGACGGACGAGGAGCGCGCCGCCTACGAGACCGAGGAGCCCCGCGTGCTCGCGCCGTGGGACCCCATGGGCTCGCTCGCGCGCGTCCGCTAAGGAGGGCAGGAATGACCGACTACTCCGCCGGCGCCATCGCGCCCGCAACCTCTGACGAGCTCGCCGCGTCCTTCTCGGCAGACCGCGCCAACCGCGTGGCGAGAAACGCCGTGACCTCGATGAACGTCCACGCCTCCGCGCGCGACGTCTCACGCATGCGCACCTACCACGACACGTTCCGCGTGAGCCGCCTGCGCACGGGCAAGGTCACCAACCAGCGCCACTCCGGCCGCTGCTGGATGTTCTCCGCGTTCAACGTGGCCCGCGCGGCCACGATGGAGCTCCTCGACGTGGACGACTTCGAGTTCTCCCAGGCCTTCGGCTTCTTCTACGACAAGCTCGAGAAGTTCAACGTGGGCCTCGAGTACGTCATCGAGACCGCCGCGCTGCCGCTGGACTCCCGCGAGGTCTCCGACCTGCTGGAGCACTCGATGGGCGACGGCAACTACTACCCCGCCGCGATGAACATCATCAAGAAGTGGGGCCTCGTGCCCAAGGACGCCATGCCCGAGAGCGCCTGCACCAAGGACGCCGACCAGATGAACGCCCAGCTCGACCGCCTCTTCCGCAAGAGCGCCATGGAGCTGAGGCGCATGGCCGCCGCGGGCGCGGGCGTGGGCGAGCTGCGAGCCGCCAAGGAGGGCATGGTCGCCGACTGCCACCGCGTGCTCTGCGTCTGCCTCGGCGAGCCGCCCGCCACGATCGACGTCGAGGTCCCCGTGGGCGAGAAGTGCCGCGTGCACGCCTCCATGCTCGTGGAGCAGGAGGGCGGCACGGCGCCCGACGGCAAGACGCGGCGCCTCCTCGTGGACCGCGGCATCACGCCCCGCGAGTTCGCCGAGCGCTACGTCCCCTTCGACCCCGACGACTACGTGCAGCTCGTGCACATGCCCGGCGAGAGCCGCCCCTTCGGCCACGCGTTCCACCGTCGCTTCTCGGACACCATGGCCGGCGGGCGGGCGCTCAGGATGCTCAACGTGGGCATCGAGGTGCTCGAGGACGCCGCCGTGGCGTCGCTCTCCGCGGGCGTGCCCTGCGAGATGGCCTGCGACGTGGCGCAGCAGTTCCCGCGCAGGATCGAGGACTTCCCCGGCGTGCTCGCGTGCGACACGATGGACTACGAGGGCCTCTTCGGCGTAGACCTCTCCATGGGCCGCGCCGAGATGATCGACGCGCACGAGACCCGCAACACCCACGCCATGACGTTCCAGGGCGTGGAGCTCGGCGACGACGGGCGCCCCGTCGCCTGGCGCATCGAGAACAGCTGGGGCGAGGACGCCTGCAAGAAGGGCTACCTCGTGGCGAGCGCGGAGTGGTTCCGCACCTACGGCGGCGAGGTCGTCGTGCGGCGCGAGTTCGTGCCGGCCGAGGTCCTCGACCTCTGGGACAACGCGCCCGTCGAGGAGGTCGACCCCTGGACCACCATCGGCATGGCGATGGCGCCCCGGCTGTAGGCCCTTCTCGCCAGGCGCGGGTCCTTCTCGCCAGCATGCGTAAACTCACTTTTCCGGACTTCTTGAGTTACGCGTCCAAAAGTTCGAACCGTCGAATACGTAACGCCGGATTTTGTGGCTAACACGACCACAGATCCGGCGTTACGCGTTCTCGGCGCATGCGCAGACTCGAATGTCCGGAAAGTCGCGATTGCGCGTGGCGAGAAGGACGCGGGACCGCGGCCGGGATGCCCGGCCCGCTAGAACTCTGCGAAGCGGGGCTCGCCGGCGCGCGCCAGGTCCTCGCCGTTGGCGAGCTCGCGGGCCGCGGCGAGGAAGCGCCCCTCGTCCCCTGAGCGAAAGACGCAGGAGAGCTGCACGTCCTCGGCGAAGAGCTGGTCAGCGACCTTGCCCCCGCAGTCGGAGACGAGCCGCGTCACGCGGTCGTAGAGGGCATAGGGAAGCTGTGCCGTCACCGGGGTCACGAGCGTCATCTCCACGATGGCGCCCTCCTCCTCGGCGGCCGCCACGGCGGCCTGCGCGGCGGCGGTGTAGGCGCGCACGAGGCCGCCGGGACCGAGGAGCGTGCCCCCGAAGTAGCGCGTGACGACGCAGCACACGTCGGCGAGGCCAGCGCCGCGCAGCACCTCGAGCGTGGGCATGCCGGAAGTGCGGCTGGGCTCGCCGTCGTCAGAGCAGCGCTCGCGGCCGTCGGCGAGGATCCACGCGGGAACGTTGTGCCGGGCGTCGTGGTGGCGGGAGCGGACCTCGGCGATGAAGGCCTCGGCGTCCTTCTCGCCCCCCACGTGGGCGAGCTGGGCGATGAAGCGGCTGCGACGGTCCTCGACCTCGCCCGTGACCTCGATGCCCCCGCGCAGCGTGCGATAGCCCCCGGGGGCCGCGCCCTCCCCGAGCGTCATCGGTCCGTGCGCAGCACCGCGCTGCCGGCGGAGACGAGCGTGTCGTCCGCGGCGGACTCGACCCGCGAGAAGGACTCGGAGTTGGTGACGGTGACGATCACGGTGTCGTCGAGGCCGCTCCTCTCCAGCAGGGCGCGGTCGAAGGAGATCAGCGGGTCGCCCGCGCGCACCTGGTCGCCCTTGCCCACGAAGAGGCGGAAGCCCTTCCCGTGCAGGCGCACGGAGTCGACCCCCACGTGCAGGAGCACCTCGGCGCCGGTGTCCGTCCTGATGAGCAGGGCGTGGCGCGTCTTGACGTCGGCCATGACCGTGCCGGAGACCGGCGAGAACGCCACGGCGGGGCTCTCGGCCGCCTCGCGCGGCCTGATGCCGACCCCGGCGCCGAGCATGCCCTGCGCAAAGACCGGGTCCCCCACCCGGTCGAGCGAGACGACGCGGCCCGAGACGGGCGCGCTCACGACCCCGGGATCGTCCGCCGCCGCGACCGGGGCTGGCTTTGCGGCGCGACCGGCGCCGATGACTTCGAGCAGACCCACGTGCAAAAACCTTTCGTCGAAGGCGCGCCGCCGCTCGACGGCGCGCGCTCGCGTTATGGCCCAATGTATTGTAGTCCACCTCATGTCCACAGAAAACCGTTCGAATCATGCTAGAATCATCGGACGCGAGGTGGGCCAGGCGACCGCGGGGCGCCCGTGAGGGCGTCATGAGGAAAGTCCGGGCTCCACAGGGCAGGATGCCGGCTAACGGCCGGGCGGGGTAACCCGACGGAAAGCGCCGCAGAAAAGAAGACTCCAACTGGCCGGCCCTCGGGCCGCGCAAAGGGAAAAGCTGAAACGGTGGTGTAAGAGACCACCAGCGCCGCGGCAACGCGACGGCTTGGCAAGCCCCATCCGGAGCAAACGCAAATAGGAGCGCCATGGTGTGGCCCGCACTGCGCTCGGGTTGCGCGCTAGAGGCGGACGGTGACGTCCGCAGTAGATAAATGGCCGCCCACGACAGAACCCGGCTTATAGGCCCACCTCGCGTACCGTGTGCCAAATAAGCCTGACGCCAGTGGCGCGCCCGTCTTCCCGGGATGAGAACATGTGTCCGGTCCCTGTGCTACCCTACTCTCAAACAGATGTTCGGGAGAAGGAGGGCGGATGGACACGCTCGACAAGCTCGGCATACTCGCCGAGGCCGCGCGCTACGACGCGGCGTGCACCTCCTCGGGCGCGATGCGCGCGCCGCGCCAGGGCAGGCTCGGGGCCACGCAGCCGGCGGGCTGCTGCCACGCCTTCACGCCGGACGGGCGCTGCGTCACCCTGCTCAAGGTCCTGCTGTCCAACGCCTGCTCCCATGACTGCGCCTACTGCGTCAACCGCAGCTCCGCCTCCTGCGCGCGGGCAACGTTCGCCCCGCGCGAGCTCGCCGAGCTCACGGTGGACTTCTACAAGAGGAACTACGTGGAGGGCCTCTTCCTCTCCTCCGGCGTCCTGGGCACGGCGGACGCCACGACGGAGCGCATGGTCGCCTGCCTGCGCGTCCTGCGCGAGGACCTGCGCTTCAACGGGTACGTGCACGCCAAGGTCATCCCCGGGACGTCCCCCGAGCTCGTTGACGCGCTCGGTCGGCTGGCGGACCGCCTCTCGGTGAACATAGAGCTCCCGAGCGCGACCTCCCTCGAGGCGCTCTGCCCCGAGAAGAGCCGCGACGCCGTGCTGCGCCCCATGGCGCAGATCCGCTCGAGGCGCGCGGACGAGGAGCGGCGCCTGCTCGCGGACGGCAGGGCGGCGGACAGGCGCAGGCTCGCGTCGCGGGGCGAGAAGGACGGGCGGGAGGCGCGACCCTCCCCCGACGGGCCCCTCCCGCTCTTCGCCGCGGGGCGGGGCTCGGCGCTCGCGCTCACCACGCGCCCGCGCGCCCGCGTGGGCCCCCGCGGGCGCGCCTTCGCCCCGGCGGGCCAGTCCACCCAGCTCATCGTGGGCGCCACGCCCGAGGACGACCGGCACGTCCTCTCCCTCTCCAAGGCGCTCTACGACCGCTTCGACCTGAGGCGCGTGTTCTTCTCGGCCTACATGCCGCTCATGGACGACGAGCGGCTCCCCGATCCCGGCACGCCCGTGCCGCTGCGTCGCGAGCACCGCCTCTACCAGGCAGACTGGCTCATGCGCTACTACGCCTTCGAGCCGGAGGAGCTCGTCACGGAGGAGGAGCCCTGGCTCGACCTCGAGGTGGACCCCAAGCTCGCCTGGGCCCTGCGGCACATCGACCGCTTCCCCGTCGAGGTGATGGACGCGCCGCTCGAGCTGCTGCTGCGCGTGCCGGGCGTGGGCCCCGTGGGCGCGCGGCGCATCGTGGCCGCCCGGGCGCGCGGGCCCGTGACCTTCGACGACCTGCGCGCGCTGCGCGTGACGCTGAGGCGGGCGCGGCACTTCCTCACGTGCGGCGGCGTTCGGGACGAGGGGAGCCCGCTCGACGAGGGGCTCATACGCGAGAGGCTGGTGAGCGATGCGCGAGGGAGCGCCTACAACAGGAGACGCGCCGAGCTCGAGGGCGCCCAGCTGCGCCTCTTCTGAGGTCGAGCGCATGGTGGGGGCAGTCGCCGAGACCGCGCGGCGCTACGGCGTCCTTCTCGCCTGCGCGCCGGGTGCCGAGGGCATCGTGGCCTCGGTGGGGGTCGGCTACCTCGCCCACGTGGGCGAGGGGTCGCTCGAGCTCTGCCGGGCGGACGCCGTGCAGCCGCGCCTGGGCCAGGTGGCGCTCGGCCCGCTCGACGCGGCGGACGAGGGCGTGGTCGGGCTCTCCGAGCGGGTGCTCAAGGGCTTCCGGCGCAAGACGGGCCGCGAGTGCGCGCGGCGCGCCCTTCTCGCCTGCTCGTCCGACGACCCCTCCGCGCCCGAGGCGGTCCATCGCTACCTGAGGCTCGGCTTCTCCCGGCCGCACGAGCTGCACGCCCGCGCCACGGACAAGCGGGTCCTCGCCGTGGACGACCTCGCTCGGCACGTGCTCTCCGAGGTCGAGCACGCGCGGCAGTTCGCGCGCTTCTCGAGAAGGGCGGACGGGTCGTGGGTCGCCGCGATCGAGCCCGCGGCGGACGTCGTGCCCCTCGTGGCGCCCCACTTCGCCCGACGGATGGGGCCGGAGCGCTTCTGCCTCGTGGACCCCGCCCACCGCGTGGCCGCCCTCCACGAGGCGCGCGCCGCCCGCTGCGTCGTGGTGCGCCTCGACGAGGCGCTGGCGCGGCGGCTGGCCGCGCTCGGCGAGGACGACCTCGCGGGTGACGAGCGCTACGTCCGCGCCCTCTGGAAGCGCTTCTACGACCATGTCTCGCTCCCGGGGCGCGAGGCGGCGGAGCGCGGCTACGACCTGCGGACGAAGTTCGTCCCCGTCCGGCTGCGGGGCCGCATGACGGAGCTCGACCCCCGCTCGGACGATGCCGGCGCCCACGTGCCGGCCCGCTACGCCGGGGGCGGCGAGGGGGCGGCCGCGCCCGGGTGCGCCGAGCATGCCCCGGCGCACGGAATCGCTCTCTGAGCGGCGAGATCCGTGCGCGGGGGCATGCTGGGGCGGTCCGTGCGCGGGGGCATGGTCACGAGGGCACGTCCTTCTCGCCCGCGCCGCCCCGTGCCGCCCGAGCATGCCTTGGCACACGCATCGGCCGAGCATGCCACAGCGCACGGTTTCGGGGCTGCGGGGGACCAGGGTCGTGCGCGGGGGCATGCTCAGCTGATGTGGGCGGACGTCAGGCGGCGACCACCTGGTACTCGAGCCGCCATGTGCCGAGGTCCATCTCCCCAGCCCCGCACGAGGGGTTCCACCCTCCGGCAAGAGCGCGCACGGGAACGCCGTGGCGGCACTCGGGCGGGGGCCCGAAGGGGATGCCGTAGAGGCGAACCCGGCGCCAGAAGCTCGCCTCGTTTACCACCTCGCCGAGCGAGAAGCGCGCCACGCGCATGTCGTAGGCGGTGATGCGGGCCTCGCGACGGCGCTCGCCGGCGATGACCGCCTCGAGGCCGAGGCCGCCCATGAGCGCGGGGTCCACATACTTGACCAGGCCGTCGAGCTCCCCCGCGACGGGCCTCCCGTCCTTGCCGAGCCACGTGAAGTCGACCCTGAACCAGCCGTCCTCGTCGAGCGGGTCGGCGAGGCGGACCTGAATGGCCGGGAGCGCCACCCCGCGCTCGATCATGATGGCCCGGGCCACGGACTCCCCGCCGCTCTCCGCGCGGGAGTCGGCCCAGTCGCAGGTGGCGAGTGCGCGCGCGATGCCGCGGTGGCCCGCGAAGGAGCGGCGCAGCAGCCGTCGGAGCGCCTCGCGCCCCATCCCGGTCAGCCGGAGCACGGAGTCCGCGACGGCGAGGGCATCGGGAAAGCGCGCGTCGCGCATGCAGTCGAACGCGGTGCGCTCGAGCGAGGTCACGCGAATGCCGCCCACGACCTCGGCCTCCCCCACGTCGATCTGGTGGCGGACGATGCGGGCGGCGAGCCTCTTGCCGTCGCGCGGGCCGCAGACCACGTGCGTCCTTCGAAGCGACGCCCAGGAGACGGAGATGCCTCGGACGAGCGCGGCGGAGGGGCCGCAGAAGACCCAGTCGGGGTGAAGCGCAGCAAGCCCGCGGATGATGCCGAGGGCGCGCTGCGGGGGCTTGAGCGAGCGCCAGTGGACCCATCGGGCGTAGATTCCGGGAACCGGGGATATGATGCGGTCCTCTTCCGCGGTCCGGCGCCGCCTGACGCGCCGCTGGAGCGCGGCGCGGTCCGCCCGCGACGCCGGCGCGAGGCAGGAGCCCTCCGCCTCGGCGCGCGCCAGCTCGGCCCCGATCCGCTCGTCGACCTTCCTGCTCATGCCCGCCTCCCCTCTCCGGTGTAAAAGGGCCGCCATTCTCCCATGGAGGGGCTCTCCCGGACGGGGGCTTTCGGCGGGCGGCGGTCATGACGGCCATCTCCATGCCGCCGCCATGCTCGAGCATGCCCCTACGCATGGATTTGGCCGTCTGGGAGACAAAACCGTGCACAGGGGCATGTTCGGGAAAAGCGTGCAGGATGGCATGCTCGGAAGGAGCAATCGGCGAGCGGCGGGCGGAAGCGGGAGGCGCGAGCATGCCGCGACGCACGTTCTTCTCGCCACGCGGATCGTGAGGCAATCCGTGTCCGGAGGCATGCTCGACAGGGGACAGGGGGCGAGAAGAACGCGCGGGGACATCACGAGCATGCCTGGGCGCACGCTTCGGCCGAGCATGCCCCCGCGCACGGTTCTAGTCCACGGAAGGCGGAATCCGTGCGCGGGGGCATGCTCGCGAGGGCGCATCTTTTTCGCCGGCGCCGTCCCAAGCCGCCAACACGACGCGGAGACGAAGCGGCCCCGCACCCAGAGGGGCGCGGGGCCGCGAGAGGGCTATGGTGCGAGGGCCTAGTCGAGGTCGCCGAAGTCGGCGAGGCTCACGGCCGGGGTCGCGGGGGCCGCGGGCGCGGCGACGCGGGCGGGCGCGGCGACGTCGGCGTGCGTGGTGCCGGCAGAGCCGTTCGGGGCGCTCGAGAGCGCGACCTGGGCCGGGAAGACGGCCTCGGCGTCGTCCATGAAGTGCTGGAGGAGCTTCTTGTACTCGGAGCGGAACTCCTCGCGGGAGGCCTTGAGACGGTCGATCTCGTCGAGCTCGTTCTGCTTCTCGGCGAGCGCCTGGCGGATGACCTCGCGGGCCTTGGCGTCGGCGTCGTTGCGGATCTTCTCGGCGTTGTCGCGGGCCTCGGCGACGAGCTTGTCGGCGGACTGCTGCGCCACGATGAGCACCTGGGAGATCTGGCGCTCGGAGGCGGTGATGGCATCTGCGGGCGCGGCGGCCACGGGGGCGGCGACGGTGGCGGAGCCGTGCTCCTCCATGCTCGCGATCTGCGCCTGCGCGGCGGAGAGCTGCTGCTCGGTGGAGGTCAGACGGCCCTTGAGGTCGGCGATCTTCTGAAGCATCGCGTCGACCTCGGCGGAGAGCTGCTCGAGGAAGGCGTCGACCTCCTCGGTGTCATAGCCGTGCTTGGAGGGAGAGAAGGTCTGCTGCTCGATGTCTGCTGGTGTGATTGCCATTCTTGTTCCCTTTCGCTTCGCAGGACGCGGGCTGCCCCGCGTGTCCGTACCGTACCAGTCTACAAAATGATGGCGAAGAGCAGCCTCTCGATGAGGCTGAGCGCCAATATCGCCACAATCGGCGAGAAGTCGACCCCCATGACCGGCGGTATGAACCGGCGAAAGAGGCCGAGATAGGGCTCGACGAGCATGCCGAGAGCTCCGCGAATGTCCTCGAAGAGCCCCGATCCCGTGCGCGGCACCCATGACAGGATGCACCAGATCACGATGACCCAGCCGTAGATGTCAATCAGCCGTTGAAGGAGAACCGCGATGTTGTAGAGCCCCATGCCCTGCCTTTCGAATCCGAGACGTCACTCTCGTGATGGTACCCGCTCCCGGACGTTCCTATCGGTCGCCCGCAAGCTCCCGCGTCCGCGCGAGCGCCGCGTCGACGGCCTCCTCCGACCCCTCCACGAGCAGCGGCTCGAGCTCGCGCAGCGCGGCGGCGGTGGTGCCCCCCGGCGAGGTCACCCGCTCCATGTACGCGCGCGGGTGCACCCCCTCGGAGAGGAGCTGCTCCGCGCAGCCGCGCATCGTGGTCTCGAGGAGCTCTCGGCACGCCGCGGCGGGAAGGCCCGTCCTCACGCCGGCGCGGGTGAGCGCGTCGACGAAGAGCGAGAAGAACGCGGGCGCGGTGCCCACGACCGCCCCGGCGGCGTCGAGCTGGTCCTCGCGCACGACGCACGCGGTGCCGAGCGCCGAGAAGAGCTCGCGGGCGAGTTCGACGTCGGCCGCCGTGGCGCGCGGGCCGGCGCACACCGTGGTGGCGCCGGAGCGGACCTGGACGGGGAGGTTGGGCATCACGCGCACCACCCGCGAGCCGGGGAGCGCCGATGCGATGGCGGCGGTGCCCACGCCGGCGGCGATCGAGATGACGAGCCTGCCCGCGGCGGCCTCGGCGATGTCAGCCATGACGTCGCCTATGACCTGCGGCTTCACCGCGAGGATGACGACGTCGGGGCCGTCCGCGAGCAGGTCCGCGGCGTCCGCGCACCCCGCGATCCCGCAGGCGGCGAGCGCCTCGACGCGGGCCGGGTCGCTGTCCGCCACGCGCACGGCGGAGGCGTCGAGCTCCCCCGACTCGACGAGGCCCCGGGCGATGGCGCCGCCCATGGACCCGCCGCCGACGATGCCGACGGTCACGCCCAGCTTGCCCATGACGCCTCCCCTACCGCACGAGGTCGCCGTCGGCGACCAGCTTGTCGAGGTCCGACTGCGAGAGGTCGACGTCGGCCGGCAGCACGGCGAAGACGCGGTCGCCGAGCTCGCGGACCTCGCCGCCGAGGCCGAAGGAGAGGCCGAAGCAGAAGTCGAGGATGCGCTTGGCGGTCTCGATGTTCGTGTTGCGGAACACGATGACGACCGGCTGGTTGGTGCGCACGCGGCGCACGACCGTCTGGACGTCGTCGTAGGAGACCGGCTTCAGGACGTAGGGGGGCAGCTTGCCCGAGCTGACGCGCGAGACCGGCTTGAGGCCGACGTCGCCGGGCGTCGCCGGGGAGGTCGGGCGCATCACCGAGGTGGCGTCGGAGTGGTAGCTCGGCTGGTAGGACGGCTCGACGGGCGACGGGGCGGCGTAGGTGCTCGGCGCGGGGCGCGAGGCCGCGCTCGCCGGGCGCTCGGCGCCTACGGGGCGGCCGGAGCGCGTGTAGACCGAGACGCTCTCCGCCTCGGGGCGCGGCGTGTTGCCGAGCAGGCGCGGGCTCGACCCCGCGTCGCGACGGCGGGGCTCCTGGGCGCCGGAGTAGCCGTCGTCCTCGTAGCCCTCGTCGTAGTAGTCGTCCTCGTAGTAGTCGTCGTCCGAGCCGCCGCGCAGACGGTCCCTGATCGAGTCGAGGAAGCCCATGTTCTTCTCCTTCCATGCGACGCGCCGGCGCACCGGCGCGCGGCCCAGCTAGTCTCTCAGGGCGTAGCCCTGGTCGAACACGCACCTGCCGAGGCGGACGAGGGTCGAGCCCTCCTCCACCGCGATCTCGAAGTCGTCGCTCATGCCGCAGGAGAGCTCCGGCAGGGGGAGCCCCGTGCGGGCGCGCAGCTCGGAGGCGAGCTCGCGCAGGCCGGAGAACGTCCGGCGCGCCGCGTCGGCGTCGCCCGCGGGCGCCATCGTCATGAGCCCCAGCACGCGGATACCGGGGAGCGCCACCACGTCCTCGGCGGCGGCGCGCAGCTCGTCCGGGGAGAAGCCCGACTTCGAGGCCTCGCCCGACACGTTGGCCTCGAGCAGGACGTCGGCCACGATCCCGCGCGCCTCGCAGCGGGTGGACACCGCCTCGGCGAGGTGGGCCGACGAGATCGAGTGGATGAGCGCGACGCGCCCGATCACCTGGTTGATCTTGTTCTTCTGCAGGTTGCCGATCATGTCGAAGCGCACGCCCGCCATCTCGGGCGACGCCGCGGCCGCCTCGAGCTTGCGGACGAGCTCCTGGGGGCGGTTCTCGCCGAAGGCGTCCCACCCGGCGCGCCGGGCGAGAAGGACCTCGTCGAAGCCGACCGTCTTGGAGACCGCGATCGCGGAGACCCCCGCGGCGTCGCGTCCCGCGCGGGCGGCTGCGGCGCCGATCATGTCGCAGATCTCCCGGCGGCGCGTCTCGAGGAAGCGGGCGTATGACTCGTCGCGCTCGCTCATCTGCACCACCCCTCCTCCGTGGCGCCCGCCGCGGGCCAGCCCGCGGGGCGCCTTCCCATGAGGGCGACGGCGGCATGCCGGCCGCAGGTGCCGCCCTCGGCACGATACGAGAAGAACCGGTCGGTCGCACGCGCCGTCGAGGCGTCGCACACGGCCACCCTATCCGCCGCCACGCCCGCGCCCTCGAGGGCGGAGGTCACGGCGAGGGCGAGGTCGAGGTTGCGCGGGGCGCGGGCGACGCCCTCGCCGAACTCGCCCACGAAGGTCCCGAGGAGCTCCTCGGAGACCTCGTAGTCCCCCGCCCCGATGTGCGGGCCCACGTAGGCGAGAAGCTCGCCCGCGCCGCAGCCCGCGGCCTCGGCGAGCGCGCGCGCCGCCTTGGCGGCGATGCGCGCAAGCGTGCCGCGCCAGCCCGAGTGGACGACGGCGAAGCCGCCGGGCGCGACGAGCACCACGGGCACGCAGTCGGCGAAGCACATGAGGACCGGGACCTCATCGGCTACGCACACCACGGCGTCGGCGCCGGCGAGCGCCTCGGCGCGCGCGGCCTCGAGCGCCGCCGGGTCGGCGGAGCGCACCGTCACCACGCGGTCCCCGTGCACCTGATGCGGGCACACGAGCCGCTCGAGCAGGTCCTCGGCGCCGAGGGCGGCGAGCGCGCGGCGGCGGTTCTCCGCCACGCGCGCGGGGTCGTCCCCGCAGCGGTCCCCGAGGTTGAGCGAGGCGTACGGGGGCTCCGAGACCCCGCCCGCCCGCTCGGTGAACGCGAACGTGACCCTGCCCGGGACCGACGGGTCGGTCAGCAGGGTCACGTCGCCCGAGCGATGTCTCTCGAGGGAGGGCATCGCTAGATGCGGCTGCGCTTCAGGAAGTCGGGGATGTCGAACTCCTTGTCGTTGTTGGACGAGGAGGACGACGGGCGGCTCGCCGGCGCGGGAGCGGGCGCCGGGGCGGCCTGGCGCTCGCGCGAGGACGGGCGGGAGACGCTCATCGTGGGGAGGGTCTGCTGGACGTTGGCGTCGCTGAAGCCCGTGGCGATGACGGTCACGCGGACCTGGTCGCCGAGGGACTCGTCGACGACGGTGCCGAAGATGATCGTGGCCTCCGGGTCGACGTTCTTGGCGACGAGGTCGGCGGCGTCGTTGATCTCCTGGATGCCGAGGTCCTTGTTGCCCGCGATGGAGAGAAGGACGCGCGTGGCGCCGTCGATGGAGCTCTCGAGCAGGCGGCTGGAGATGGCCTCCTCCGCCGCGTCGGTGGCGCGGTTGTCGCCGGAGGCGGTGCCGATGCCCATCATGGCGGTGCCGGAGCCCCTCATGATGGTGCAGACGTCGGCGAAGTCGAGGTTGATGAGGCCGGGGACCGTGATGAGGTCGGTGATGCCCTGGGTGCCCTGGCACAGGACGTCGTCGGCCATGCGGAAGGCCTCGAGCATCGTGGTCTTCTTCTCGGAGAGGTCGAGCAGGCGGTCGTTGGGGATCACGATGAGCGTGTCGACGTTCTCGGAGAGGTTGCGGATGCCCTCGACGGCGGAGTTGTAGCGCTTGCGGCCCTCGAAGGTGAAGGGCTTGGTGACGACGCCCACGGTGAGCGCGCCCACGTCGTTCTTGGCGATGTCGGCCACGACGGGCGCCGCGCCCGTGCCGGTGCCGCCGCCCTCGCCGGCGGTGATGAAGACCATGTCGGAGCCGGCGAGCGCCGCCTTGATCTCGTCGCGGGAGTCCTCGGCCGCCTCCTTGCCGACCTCGGGGTTGGCGCCGGCGCCGAGGCCCTTGGTGATGTCGGTGCCGATGTGGACCTTGATGTCGGCGTCGGAGATGGCGAGCGCCTGCGCGTCGGTGTTCACGGCGACGAACTCGACACCGCGAATGCCCTCCTCGATCATGCGGTTCACGGCGTTGGTGCCGCCGCCGCCCACGCCCACGACCTTGATCACGGCGAGGTAGTTGTTGAGGGTGTCGGTGTCCTTGATCATCGTGTCCTCCTCGAAGGGCCTTTCGTGCTGCGTTCTGCTTTCGATTTTTCCTCCTGCCGGTCGCCTCGGCGCTGGCAGAAACCCTAAAGCTCAGGTTAACGTCGACGCTCTAGCGAAAGCGACGTATCTTGGCACACTTGAGGGTCTCGCGTCAAACGGTTTGGCGAAATCATGGAGTCCGCAGGTAGCAGGCCCGCCGCTCACCCTTGAGACTTTTCGGCGACAGGTCAGGCGTCGCCCTCGGCGGTCGCGTCGACGGAACCCTCGAGGTCCCCGCCGCCGTCCGCGGAGCCGTCGTCAGAGCCCTGGGACGCGTCCTGGGACCCCTCCCCGTCCGAGCCCTCCCCCTGCGAGGCGTCGTCGGAGCCCTGCGCGTCCCCCGAGCCCTGTGTTGCGTCGGAGGCGGCCTGCCCCTCGTCGGGGGCCGACGCCGAGACGCCGTCGCCCGCCTCGACGTTGTCGGAGTCCACGAGGCGCACGGTCGGCCTCACGGCGGGGTCCGTGACCACGCGGACGTTGATGTAGGTGACCGCCCCGGGGTGCTGCTCGAGCGTCCGGGTGACGACGGTCTCCTTCGCCGCGATGTCGGTCGGCGACCCCAGCAAGATCTCGACGCCGTTCTTGAGGGTGCAGGTGATGCTGTCCGGAGAGGCGGCCGAGAAGCTCACCACCTGGGAGAGGAACTCCTCCGAGAAGCCCCTCCTGAAGGCGGCGACCGCGTCGAGGACCTCGTCGGTGGCGACGGAGCCCGCGGCCGGGGAGACCGTCGCCGGGACGTCGGTGATGAGCAGGCAGCCGTCGGCGAGCGCCTGCGCGAGCGCCGCGTCGTTCACGGACTGGCCCTCGGCGGCCTCGATCTTGGTGGGCTGGATCCAGATGTCCGCGTCGCCGAGGTACCAGGCGACCGAGCCCGTGTTCATGACCACGAGCGCCTCGACCCGCTGCTCGACGATCTCGATGCGCAGGGTGTGGGGAAAGACCCGCTCGAAGGTCACGTCGGCGACCCAGGGGTCCTTCTTGAGCGCGGCCTCCACGGCGTCGGTGTCGACGTTGAGCAGGGTCGAGCCCGCGGGGACGTGGACGAGGTTCTGGATGTCGGTCTGGGTGACGTGCTCGGTCGGCTCGGCCTCGACCGACTCAATGAGGAAGACCGCGGAGTCCCTGAGGACAAAGAGCGCCACGAGCCCCACGAGGGCGAGCGCGACGAGGCCGCCTGCGACCATGAGGACGACGCGCAGGACCTGCCCACGCTGGTAGCGCTGGCGCCGCTCGCGCCCGGACGCCGCGCTCTGCGAGCCCGCCTGGCGCGCCATGGCGGCGGCGCGGTCGAGAAGGGCGGGGCGGGGTGAGCCCGCGGGAGACGCCGCCCTCCGGGACGCCTTGGGGGCCGGGGCCTTCGCGGCCTTGGGCGCCTTGACCTTGGCCGGCTTGGCCTTCGCGGGCCTGGCCTTGGGGGCGGGAGCCTTCGCCTTGGCGGGCTTGGGCATGCTCAGCTTCGCCTTGGCGGGACGGGGTGCCTTGGGGGCGGCCGCCGGCGAGACGGTCCTTCTCGCCACGCCGCCGGAGGGGGCCGCCGCGCGGGCGGCAGCCGACGAGAGCGGGGACTTCTGACGCGGCGTCGGCCGCATGCCGGGGTTCTTTGCCATCTTCGCCCTTATGCCCCGAAGCCGAGGAGCTTGACCTCGCACGCGAGGTCCACCCCGTAGCGGGCGAGCACCTCGTCGTGCGCGCGGCCGATGAGCGCGATGACGTCGGCCGCCGTGGCGCCCCCGCGGTTCACGATGAAGTTGGCATGCTCGGGCGAGATCTGCGCGCCGCCGCACGAGGCGCCCTTGAGGCCGCACGACTCGACGAGGATGCCGGCCGAGCGCTCGGGCGGGTTGCGGAAGACCGAGCCGCAGCTCGGGGCGCCGAGCGGCTGTGCCTCGCGGCGGCGGCGCAGGCGCTCCTCCATGTCGGCGGTGATCTCGGCGCGCGAGCCGGGCTCGAGCGCGAGCGTCGCCTCGAGGATGATCTCGGAGGTGGGGATCGAGGTCGAGCGGTAGCCCCACTCGATGTCGGACCCCTGGTAGCGGTGCAGGCCCTCCCCCGGGCGCAGGACCACGAGGTCGCGGACGCGCCGCCCGATCCACTCGTGTCGCGTCCCGGCGTCCATGGAGATGGCGCCGCCCGCGGTGCCGGGGATGCCCACGCAGAACTCGAGGCCGGAGAGGCCCGCCTTGAGGGCCTCGTTGACCACCTTGGAGAGCGCGGCGCCGGCGCCCACGGTGACGGCGCCGTCGTCGCCGATGGCGATGCGGGAGAACTCGTCGTCGAGCGTGATGACGCAGCCGTCGTAGCCGCGGTCGGCCACGAGCAGGTTGGAGCCCTTGCCCACGATGACCCAGTCGACGCGCTCGGCGGCGAGGACCGCCACCGTCCGCGCGAGGGCGGCGTAGCTGTGCGCGGCGACGAACAGCGCCGCCGGCCCGCCGATGCGATAGGTGGTGTGGCGCGAGAGGCGCTCGTCGCGCAGGACGTCGGCGTCGATCGCGCCCGAGAGGGTCATGTACGCGTTGAAGACGCTCACGAGGCGCGACCGCCCTCTCGCTCGCGCATGGCCTCGATGAAGGCGGGGCCGAGCGTGGTGACGTCGCCCGCGCCCTGGGTGACGAGCAGGTCGCCGGGGCGGACGAGCTCGCAGAGGTCCTCCACGAGCTGGCGGCGGTTGGGCACGTACGCGACGTCGGCGACGTGCCCGTTGCGCTGCACCGAGGAGACGACCGTCTTGCCGGAGACGCCGGGGATGGGCATCTCCCCGGCGGAGAAGACGTCCATGACGCGCAGGACGTCGGCGTGGTCGAAGGCGGAGCCGAACTCCTCGGCGAGGTTCTGGGTGCGCGAGTAGCGGTGCGGCTGGAAGACGCAGACGATGCGCTCGAACGGCAGGTCCGCGGCGGCGGAGAGGGTGGCCGCCACCTCGGTGGGATGGTGGCCGTAGTCGTCCACGACGGTCACGCCGGCGACGTCGCCCACGTGCGTGAAGCGCCGGCGCGCGCCCTTGAACTGGGAGAGCGCGGCGGCCGCCTCGCGCTCGTCGAGCGAGAGGACCGAGGCCACGGCGATCGCGGCGGTGGCGTTGGCCATGTTGTGCCGGCCGGGGTTGGCGCTGATGGTCACCGCGACCTCGTCGCCGGAGGGCAGCCGGACCGAGAAGGAGCTCTCCAGGCGGTGGCGCGCCTCGCCGGGCACGCACACGAAGTCGCACGACGGGTCGAAGCCGTAGGTCACCACGCGGCGGCCGGTCGAGCGGGCGAGGTCGACGACGTGCGCGACGTCGCCGTTCACCACGACCGTCCCCTCCTCCCCCACGAGGCCCATGAAGGTGCAGAAGGTCTGCTCGAGGTTCTCGAGGGTGCCGTAGTGGTCGAGGTGGTCCGCCTCGATGTTGGTGACCACCACCACGCTGGGGTTGAGGTAGAGGAAGGAGCCGTCGGACTCGTCGGCCTCGCACACGAAGTGCTCGCCCGCGCCGTTGCGGCCGTTGGTGTCATAGCCCTCCACGACGCCGCCGATGAGAAACGACGGGTCGAGCCCCATCTTGTCGAGCATCGTGGCGACCATCGAGGAGGTGGTCGTCTTGCCGTGCGTGCCGGCGACGGCGACGGTGCGCTGGGTGCCGGAGAGCCAGGAGAGCATCTTGGCGCGCGGCCAGATGGGGATGCCCAGCTCGCGGGCGCGCATGACCTCGGGGTTGGTGTCGGGGATGGCCGTCGAGGTGACCACGACCTGCGGCGCGACCTCGTCGATGGTCGCGGCCACGTGCCCGACGCGCACGTCGATGCCGGCGGCCTCGAGCTCGCGCACGTAGTGGGAGCTCTTGAGGTCGCTGCCGGTGACGCGGCAGCCGCGCTCGTGGAGCACGAGCGCGATGCCGCTCATGCCGGCGCCCCCGATCCCGATGAAGTGGGCGCTCGTGACGTTCTCGATCTCTGCCATCAGAAAACCCTCCGTGCTCATGGAAAGGTCGAATCCCCTACGACCCTCTACTGTAGCCGATGGGCGGCCCTCAACGGCCGGCATACGCCACTCTCCACTCCGTCTGCGGGGCGCCGCCGCCCGTCCTTCTCGCCTGCCGGGATCGGGCGGGCGAGGCCGCGGGGGCTTCGCGACGTCTCGCGGGGCCGGAGCGTCGCCAGACCCCCGCACGGCGGGTCCGCGGGGCGTTCGCGACGCTTCGCGGGGCCGGAGCGTCGCCAGAACCCCGCACGTCGGGCGCGCGGGGGATTCGCGACGCTTCGTAAGGCTGAAGTGTCGCCTCGGCCCCGCACGGCAGGCGCGCGGGGGATTCGCGACGTTTTGCGGGGCCGGAGTGTCGCCTCGGCCCCGCACGGCGGGTCCGCGGGGCGTTCGCGACGTTTCGCGGGGCCGGACTGTCGCCTAACCCCCGCACGGCGGCTCCGCGGGGGTTTCGCGACGCTTCGCGGGAGCGCGGGCCCTCACGCGCGGGCGGCGGCCTCCACCTGGTCGGCGAGCGCAGCGGCGGCGCGGGCCTGGCCGAGGCCGCGGGCGGCGGCCCTCATGGCGTCGCGGCGGGCGGGGTCGTCCACGAGGCCGAGGAGCTCCTCGGCGAAGACGGGCTCGTCGATGCGCGCGTCGGCGAGAAGGACGGCCGCCCCGGCGTCCGTGAGGAAGCGGGCGTTGGTGGTCTGGTGGTCAGCCGTGGCGTGCGGGTAGGGCACGAGCAGACTCGGCACGGCGAGCGCCGCGATCTCGGCGATCGAGGAGGCGCCGGCGCGGGAGAGCACGAGGTCCGCCGCCGCGAGCGCCTGCCCCATGTTGGAGATGTAGGGCATCACGCGCCAGCGCAGCTGCTCCTCGGGCGTGAGCGCGAGGGCGGAGACCGTCTCGTCGAATCCGTCGGCGCCCGTGGAGTGCACGACGACGAGCCCCTCGCGTGAGAGGAGCTCGCGCTTGAGGCGGCAGACGCCCTCGTTGATGTGCGCCGCCCCGAGCGAGCCGCCGAAGACGAGCAGCATCGTCTCGTCGGGCTCCACCCCAAAGGCGGCGCGGCCCTCCTCGCGGCTCGCCGAGACCACGCTCCTGCGCACGGGGTTGCCGGTGAGCGCCACCGCGGGCGCGCGCCTCCCCTCGCGCTCGAAGGCCGCGCGCGCGGCGGGCACCGAGATGCACACGCTCGCCGCGTGCGGGGCGAGCGCCTTGTTGGCGAGGCCGGGCACGGAGTTCTGCTCGTGCAGCACGTAGGGGACGCCCAGGCGGTGGCAGCAGTTGAGCAGGGCCATCTCGACGTAGGCGCCGAAGCCCACCGCCACGTCGGGCGCGCCCTCCTCCGAGAAGCGCCGCGCGATCTGGGACTGCGCGCGCCTCATGCGGTAGAGCGAGCTCGCGAGCGTCCAGGGGCGGGAGCGGTCGAACCCGCTCACCACCACGGGGACCAGCTCGAAGCCCGCCTCGGGCACGAGCCGCCCCTCGAGCTTGGCCTGCTGGCCGAAGAACCTCACGTGGTGGCCGCGGTCGCGCAGCTCCTCGGCGAGCGCGAGCGCCGGGTTGATGTGGCCGGCCGTCCCGCCGGCGGCGATGGCGACCTCGAGGGCGCGTTCGGACATGTCTCCTCCTATCGTCTCCCCCTCGGGCCGCGGCGGCCGCGAAGGCGCTCCGCCGCGTCGGGCCCGAGGTCGACCCTTCTCCTGCCGCGCGCGTCGGTCGTCACCCTGCCCGCCGGGCGGCCGTCCGCGCGCCCGGCGGCGCGGCCTCGCGCGCCCCCGTCCATGACCGTGAGCCTCGGCCCCCGCCCGGCGTCGGCGCCCCGGGCCGAGCGCGGGCGCGGCTCGCCCACGAGCGAGAGGCCCGCGTCGGCGGCGTCGCCCTCGGTCACCCTGAGCGAGCGGCGCGCCCCGTCGTGGGCGGTCTCGGGCAGGTGCGAGTGCGTGGAGACCGAGACGACCATGCCCGCGAGCATGAGGCTCGCGATGACCGAGGAGCCGCCGTACGAGACGAAGGGGATGGGCTTTCCCGAGAGCGGGAAGATGCCGATGACGCCCGCGACGTTGAGCAGCATCTGGATCACGACGAGCGTGGTGCAGCCCGCCGCGATGAGCCTGCCGGCGAGGTCGGGCGCGTGCAGCGCGATCCTGAACCCCGCCCACGCGAAGAGCGCGAAGCCCGCGAGCAGGCCGAGCGTGCCGAGAAGCCCGCACTCCTCGCCGATGACGGCGAAGATGAAGTCGTTGTGCGCCATGGGGAGGTAGGAGTACTTCTGCTTGGAGAAGCCTATCCCCACGCCGAGAAGGCCGCCCGACCCGAAGGCGTAGAAGCCCTGGAGGAGCTGGTAGCCCGCCCCATAGGGGTCGGACTCGGGGTTGAGCATCGTGAGCAGGCGCTGGCGCGAGTAGTCGTCCCTCAGTGAGAGCCCTAGAAATCCCAGGATGCCCAGGACGAGAAAGACGGCGAGGATCCGCTTGGGGACGCCCGCGAGGTAGCCCATCGTGACGATGGTGATGCCGAGCACCATCGTGGAGCCCTTGTCGGGCTGCAGGACGATGAGCACGATCGGCAGGCCCACGCCGATGGCCATGAGCTTCACGAAGGTCCACCAGTCGATCGTGCCCTCCTCGAAGTAGCGCTGCGCGAGGCTCGCCGCCACGAGGACGATCGTGATCTTGGCGAACTCCGAGGGCTGGAGCTGGAAGCCGCCGATGGCGATCCAGCGCGTGGCGCCGTAGGCGTCGCCCGCGGTGATGAAGACGAGCAGGAGCAGCAAGATCGTGCCCGCCCAGATGACGTTCACGAGCCGCTCGCTCCAGAGGTGGTAGTCGCTCCAGGCGAGAAAGACCGCCACGGCCGTGCCCACCGCCGCGAAGAGCAGCTGGCGCTTGAGGTAGTAGGCCGAGTCGCCGAAGTCCGCGAGCGCGGTGACCGACGAGGCGGAGTAGACCATGAGCAGGCCGAACCCCACGATCACGGCCGTGACGGCGATGAAGACCACCCGAGGGCGCATGAAGCGCTCGGGGACGCCGAAAAGACCGTCCTGCCCCGACGCCCGGCGCGCCGTCGCGCCGCGCGGGGCCGAGGCGGCGCGCGCCGCGCCGGCCACGCTAGGCCCCCCTCTCGGCGAGCTCGGCGACGAGCGCCTTGAAGAGGCGGCCGCGCTCGGCCATGTTGGAGAACTCGTCGAAGGACGAGCAGGCCGGCGAGAGCAGCACGACGTCGCCCGGGCGGGCGAGGCGCACGGCCGCGGAGAAGGCCTCGCGCAGGTGCGGGGCGCGGACGACCTCCAGGGGCGCCCCGTCCTTCTCGGCGTCCTTCTCGCCGTCCCCGGCGGCCTCGAGGGCGGCGGCGATCCTGGGGCCCGCCTCGCCGTAGCAGACGGCCGCGCGGCACCGCCCGCGCACCGCGGCGGCGAGCGAGGCGAGGTCGGTCATCTTGTCGTGGCCGCCGAGCAGCAGCACCACCGAGCCGGGCGCGAATCCCGTGAGCGCCTTCTCGACGGCGTCGGTGTTGGTGGCCTTGGAGTCGTTGACGTAGCTCACGCCGGCCACGGTGCCCGCCGGCTCGAGCCGGTGCTCGATCGGCGAGAAGGACCTGAGGCCGCGGACCACGTCCTCGGCGGAGACGCCGAGCTCGAGCGCGACGGCCGAGGCGGCCAGCGCGTTCTCGGCGTTGTGGAGGCCCACGATCCTGAGCTCCGCCGTCCGGCAGAGCGCGCGCTCGACGCCGTCGAGGCGCACCACGAGCTCGTCGCCGCGCAGGAAGGCGGCGCAGGGGCCGTCCGGCTCCCCGTGCACGGAGAGCCGGCAGACGCGCAGGCCGCGCCCCTCGCAGCGCTCCGCGACGGCCCGGCAGGGCCCGTCGTCGACGGAGACCACCGCGAGGTCGCCCGCGCCGAGGTTGGCGAAGGCGCGCTCCTTCGCCGCGGCGTAGGCCTCCATCGTGTGGTGCCACTCGAGGTGGTCGGGCGTGACGTTGAGCAGCACGGCGACGCGCGGGTGCAAAAGGCGCGTCGTGGCGAGCTGGAAGCTCGAGAGCTCGGCGACGAACCACCCGCCCTCCGGGCGCGCGGGGACGGCCTCGGTCGGCGGGGTGCCGATGTTGCCCACCGCCTCCGCGGGCAGGCCCGCCTCGCCGAGCAGGTGCGTCGCGAGCGAGGTCGTGGTCGTCTTGCCGTTGGTTCCCGTGATGGCGACCCACCGCTCGGGGCTCTCGCGCCAGGCGAGCTCGGGCTCGCCCACGACCTCGCCCGCGCACGCGGCCGCGGAGCGGAAGAAGGCGGAGTCGACCGGGATGCCCGGGGAGGCCACGACGAGGTCGTAGCTGCCGGAGACCTCCTCGGTCCCGAGGACGCAGCGCACGCCCTCGGCCTCGAGCGCGCGGGTGCGCTCGCCCTCCGCGGACGCCGCGCCGCCGAAGAGCGTCACCGAGCGCACGCGGCCCGGGACGAGCGAGGCGAGGTAGCGGGCGGCAGACTCGCCGGTGCGGCCGAGGCCGAGCACGGCGACGTCGCCGAGATGTGACTGAGTGGTGGGACCCATGAGCTCACTCATCCCCTAGCCGAGCTGGAAGTACAGGGCGAAGCCGAGCGCGGCGAAGGCCGCGGCGACGATCCAGAAGCGGATGACGACCTTGTTCTCCGCCCACCCCATCTGCTCGAAGTGGTGGTGGATCGGCGTCATGAGGAAGACCCGGCGGCCGGTGAGCTTGAAGCTCGTGACCTGGATCATGACGGAGAGCGCCTCGCAGACGAACAGGCCGCCCATGATGAGCGAGGTGACCTCGGTCTTGGTGAGGACCGCGAGCGAGGCGAGCGCGGCGCCGAGCGCGAGCGATCCCGTGTCGCCCATGAAGATCGAGGCGGGGTAGCAGTTGTGCCAGAGGAAGCCCACGCAGGCGCCCGCGATGGAGCCGGCGAAGATGGCGAGGTCGAGCTCGTTGTAGCGGTAGGCGACCATCGCCATGAAGAGCATGACCACCATCGTGCAGCCGCCGGCGAGGCCGTCGAGGCCGTCGGTGAGGTTGACGGCGTTGGAGAGGCCCGCCATGAGGAGGAAGACGAAGACGAGGTAGAGCCAGGGCACCGTCACCTCGGCGCCGCCCACGGGGAAGGTGGTGGCGAGCACGCCCAGGTCGAGCGAGAGCCCGCCCGGGAAGCGGATCTCGGGGGCGATGCCGCAGACGTTGACCGCCACGAGGCAGAACGCGACCGAGATGAGGACGAGGCCCACCATCTTCTGGGACGGCGTGAGCCCGAGCGAGCGGCCGTGGGCGACCGACTCGATGTCGTCGAGCAGGCCGAGCGAGCCCGTGACCAGCGTCACCACGACGGCGAGCACGAGCGCCGGGGTCCACTGCGCGACGAGCCCGCAGGCGACGAGCACGCCCACGAGGATGATGATGCCGCCCATCGTGGGGGTGCCCTGCTTCACGAGGTGGCGCTGCGGGCCGTCGGCGCGGATCTGCTGGCCCACCCCCTCGTGGCGCATGAGGCGGATGAAGAGCGGCATGAGCGCGCAGGTCACGAGAGCCGCGATGCCGATGGCGAGAAAAACCTGGTAGGTGGGATATGAGGGATTCCCGATCACGAGGCAAGCACCCCTTTCACGAAGTTGTCGAGGCCGGCGGCGCGGCTCGCCTTCACGAGCACGAGGTCGCCCTCGGCAAGGACGGGGCCGATGACGCGGACGGCGTCCTCGACCGTGGCGAGGCGCTCCACGGCGTCCTCGGAGAGGCCCATCGTGCGGGCGGCCTCGGCCATCTCGTCGGCGAGCTCGCCCCCGACGAGCACGAGCAGGTCGACCCCCTTGGCGGCGGCGTAGGCGCCCACGTAGCCGTGGAGGCGCGCCGCCTCGTCGCCGAGCTCGCCCATCTCGCCGAGCACGGCGATGCGCCGGCCCTCGCACGCCATGCTGGCGAGCACGTCGAGCGAGGAGGCCATCGAGGCGGGCGCGGCGTTGTAGGAGTCGTCGATCACGCGCGCCCCGGAGGCGGCCCGGACGACGTCGAGGCGCATGCTCGTGGGCTCCATGCGGCAGATGGCGTCCACCGCGGCGTCGCGGTCGAGGCCGGCGCGCCACAGGAGCGCGAGCGCGAGCAGGAAGTCGTCGACGAGCTTCGCGCCCGGAAGGGACAGCGCGACCTCGCGGGACCAGCCGTCGGCGCACGTCACGGTGAAGCGCGCGCGGCCCGAGGCGTCGGTCGAGACGAGCGAGGCGCGCACGAGGTCCTTCTCGCCCGACCCCACGGTCATGACGTCGACGCCCGCGGGACGGGCGAAGCCGTCGGCGATGAAGGGAGTGAAGTCCCCCGAGCTCGCGAGCGCGAGCGCGGGGCCGACGCCGTCATGGGCGCGCATGCCGGAGACGACCTCGGCCTTGGCGCGGGCGATGTTCTCGCGGCTGCCGAGGATGCCGATGTGGCTCGTCCCCACGTTGGTGATCGCGGCGAGCGCCGGGCGGCACGCGGCGGCGAGCCGGTCGATCTCGTGCGGGTGGTTCATGCCGAGCTCGCAGACCACGACCTCGGCGTCCTCCGGCGCGGCGAGGACGGTGAGCGGCAGGCCGATGAGGCTGTTGAGGTTGCCGCGCGTGGCGTGGGTGCGGCGCTGCGCGGCGGCGCCGGCGGCGACCATCTCCTTCGTGGTGGTCTTCCCCACCGAACCCGTGACGGCCAGGACGAGCCAGCCGGGGTGGAGCTCGCGCCAGGCGCCGGCCAGGCGCAGGAGGAACTCCTCGCCGTCGTCCCCCTCGGCGCGCAGGACGGCGCAGCCGGCGGCGCGGGCGGCCTCGAGCGCCTCGGCCGGGGGCTCGGCGGTCGCCACGACCGCGGCGGCGCCCGCGCGGGCGGCGGAGGCGAGGTAGGCGTTGCCGTCGACGCGCTCCCCGGGGAAGGCGACGAAGAGGCTCCCCTCCCCCGCCTCGCGCGAGTCGACGACGACCTCGCCCGCGACGTCGCGCGCGCCCTCGAGAAGGACGGCGGCGCCGGTCGCCCGGGCGATGTCGGAGACGGTCATGCGTAGCATCGTGCACTCCCTTGCGTACGTTCGGGGGCCTCTCCCCCGTCACCCATTCTACGAGACCGGGACGATCCCCATGATCTGGACGGTCTGCTCCATCACGTCGCGGAAGACGTGGGCCGAGGTCTCGGCCGCGAGGTACGGCAGGCCGTTCAGGCCCACGTAGACGAGCGCCTCGGGGTCCTCCGCGTTGACGAACCCGCACAGGGACGCCACGAACTTGCCCTCCTGGTAGCCGCCCGACTCCCCCGCCTGCTCGGCCGTGCCCGTCTTCGCGGCGATGCTGTAGCCCTCGACCTGGGCGTTCTCCGCCGTTCCCTCCTGCACGACCGTAATGAGCAGGTCGGTCTCGGCCGCGGCGGTCTCGACGGAGCAGGCCGCCTCCCCCGCCGGCCAGTCGACGGCCTCGTCGCCGCGCTCCACGACGAAGTGCGGCGTGAGGGGGACCCCGCCGTTGGCCACGGCCCCGTAGGCGCGCACGATCTGGACGAACGGCACGGCGAGGCCCTGGCCGAAGGCCATCGACCCCAGGGTCGAGCCGTCGTACTCCTCGAGCCCCTTGACGATCCCCTCGACCTCGCCGGGAAAGTCGATCCCCGTCTTGTGCCCGATCCCCCAGCGGTCGACGCCCTCCGAGAAGGCCTTCGCGCCGATGACCTCCGTGGCGAGAAGGGCCATCGCGGTGTTGGACGAGCGGCGCATCATCTCCCGCACGTCCATGTCCATCTGGTAGTCGCGCAGGTCGTCGTCGCGCACCGCGTCGGAGCCGACGGTGTAGGCGGGCGGGACCGAGTAGACGGTGTCCGCCGAGAAGAGCCCGTCGTCGATGCCGATGGCGGTCGTGATCGTCTTGAAGACCGACCCGGGCTCGAAGGAGCTCGTGACGAGCTTGAGGTTGAGCGAGGAGGAGTCGGTGAGGTTGGAGAAGTCCGGCAGCGGCGTCGAGCACGCGGCGAGGATCTCCCCGGTCTTGGGGTCGGTCACCATGACCGAGCCGGACTCGGCGCCGTAGTCCGAGACGCCCTTCGCGATGATCTCCTCGCACGCCTGCTGGAGGTCGATGTCGATCGCGAGCACGAGGTCGGTCCCGTCCTCGGCCTCGGTCACCTGGGAGGCGCCGCCCGCGATGGGGGTGCCGTAGAGGCCGGTCTCCACGAGCATCTCCCCGTCGGTGCCCGTGAGGACGTCGTCGTACTGCTGCTCGATGCCCGAGAGGCCCTTGCCGTCCACGCCCACGTAGCCGAGCACCTGCGCCCCCACGTTGCCGTAGGGGTAGACGCGCTTGGTGTCGGCGAGGTAGTAGACGCCGGCGAGCTCCTTCTCGGAGAGCTCCGCCCTGAGGGCGTCGGCCGTCTCCTGGTCGACCTGGCGCTGCAGGTAGACGAAGGTGGTGTCCTGCGTGAGCAGCTTCATGTAGTCCTGCTTCTCGCCGCCGAGGTGCCTGACGAGCGCGGCCGCCACCCCCGAGGGGTCGGCCACCTCCTCGGGGTTGGCGTAGACGGTGCTGCACTCCTCGCTCATGGCGAGGACGTTGCCGTTGCGGTCGAAGATGGTCCCGCGGCGGGCGTGGAGCGTGATGCGGTTGGTGCGCTGGCTCTCGGCGCGCCCGGCGTACTCGCCCGCGCCGAACACCTGGAGGAAGGCCAGGCGGGCCGTCACCGCGGCGAACAGGACCATGAGGGTGCGCCGCACGACGACGAAGCCGTGCGCGCCGCCGCCCGAGCCCGAGCCGCCCGGCCGCGACGCCCTCACGCGATAACGCGCACGAGAGGCCTCGTCATACGAGGCCTCCGGATGGTTCCTCCGCCTGCGGCGGCTCTGTCGATCTCTGTCTCTCACGTCAAGACAGTCTAATCCACGGCGGCGTTCCCGCCCGTGGCGTCGGCCGGCTGCGCAGCTTCCCCATCAGAGGGGGCCTGCTCGCCCTCGGCGGGGGCGTCGCCCTGGGGCTCGGCCGTGGCGTCGAGGTCGACCGTGAGGCGCTCCGCGGGGAGCGCCATGCCGTAGTTCTGGGTCGCGATGCGGCTGATGCGCGCGTTGCTCGAGAGGACCGAGCGCTCGATCCTGAGGTCGGTCGAGAGGGTCTGCGCCGTCTCGATCTCCTCCGCGAGGGCGGAGTTCTGCTCGAGGAGCGAGACCGTCGCGGACGAGAGCACCACGCGCACGAGGCCGAGCGCGATCACGAGCGCGGCGACGGCGAGGGCGGCGCGGACGCGGGCGACGAACTGGGGACTCACGCCGCGGCGGGCGCGCGCGTCGAGCCCGCCGCCGGGGACGACCTCGAAGGAGCGGCGCGGCTCCTGCGAGACCCGCTCGCGCCTCCTGGGCTCGGCTCCCATGTCGTATGCCACAGATCCCTGGTACCTCATCGTCGTCCTTCTCGTGACGTGAGCGGCTCTCGCCGCGATGACTACATATACGGCAGGTACGCTGGGAACTTGAGGGTTGGTTGAGACTGATTCCTCGAGAGTTGGTTGAGCGACCTTAAGTGTTTGTCGATAGTGAGTTGATAGTTCGTTGATGGTTCGAAGGTGGTGTGTTTGAGCTGCGTTCTGATGCGGTTGTGGTGCGTCTCTCGGTAGACGGCTCGCGCCGGCTACGTCGCTCTGGAGGCCCTCAGTCGGTGACGTCGAGCTTGACCGCCACGCGCATGAGGGCGCTGCGCGACCGTGGGTTGGCCGCGACCTCCTCGTCCGAGGCGACGAGGGGCCTTCTCGTCCTGACGTCGACTATCGGCACGTGGCCGCACACGCACACCGGGAGGTCCGGCGGGCAGGTGCACCCCTGAGAGAGCTCGGAGAAGACGTGCTTCACGATGCGGTCCTCGAGGGAGTGGTAGGAGATGACGCAGATCCTGCCACCCGGGTTCGCCCAGCGGACCGCCGCCCTGAGGCCGCGGTCGAGGACGTCGAGCTCGTGGTTCACCTCGATGCGCAGGGCCTGGAAGGTCTTGCGCGCGGGGTGGCCGCCGTGCCTGCGCGCCGCCGCCGGAATCGCCTCCTTGACGATCTCCACGAGCTGGAGGGTCGTCTCGACGGGCGCCTTGGAGCGGCGCTCGACGATGCGGCGGGCGATGCGGGACGCAAAGCGCTCGTCACCGTAGACGCGAAGGATTCGGGTGAGGTCAGCTTCGTTGTAGGTGTTCACGACCTCGGCTGCGGTTAGGGTGTGGTTCCCCGAATTCATGCGCATGTCGAGCGGGGCGTCCTCGTGGTACGAGAAGCCCCTCTCCGGGATGTCGAGCTGCGGCGACGAGACGCCGAGGTCGAAGAGGAAGCAGTCCACCCCGGGGACCTCGGCCTCGACGAGCAGGTCGTCAAGATCGCCGAAGTTGCCCCTGAGAAGGCGCACGCTCGCCTCCGGGACCTCGCGCGAGAGGCGCTCGGACGCCGCCGTCAGGGCCATGTCGTCCTGGTCGATTCCCAGGGACAGCCCGTCGGGGGCGACGCGCCTCGCAAGCTCCACCGAGTGCCCGGCCCCGCCGAGGGTGCAGTCGCAGACCACCTCTCCCGGCCGCGGGTCGAGCTCGGCGAGGACCTCGTCGAGCATCACGGGTACGTGCCGATATTCTCCTGTCAAGACCCTCACCCCCTCCTACTCGCCGTAGAGCAGCGCGTCGATGTCCGCCTCGAAGGCGACCTGGCTGGCGTTCCACTTGTCGGCGTTCCACACCTCGAAGTGGTCCTCCTGCCCCGTGACCACGACGTCGCCCAGAAGGCCCAGGCGCTCGCGCGTCCCCTGGCGGGAGGCGTCGAGCTTGCCGAGGGCAAGGCGGCCGGCGCTGTCAAGGTCGACCTTCGTGACGGCACCCAGGATGCCCCGCTTGAGCTCGGCGTCGCTTTGCCTGCGCGGGTTGAAGGCCTCGGTGCCGTGGTCGAAGAGGTTCTTCAGCCACGTCTTGAAGCCCTCGAGGGTGAAGCCGTTCACGTGCCCCTGAAACGGGACGAGGACGATCGTCTTGCTGGCCCCCTCCGGCACGAGCTGCCGGCGGAAGTCTGAGGGAAGCGTGACACGGGCCTTGGCGTCGACGGTCATGGGATACGATCCCATGAGGAACATCTCGGCCTCCGCCATGTCTCCCTCCCTCCGAGACGAGAATCCTGCCCCGAACGGAGCGTGGGAACACTATACGCCATGTGCCCCACTTTGCCACACCAGAAAACACAACGCCCCACCCTATGGTTGAATCTGGGACGCGGGCGGCATGGGCCGACACCCTCGGCCCCCAAGATGTGGTGCCGTCATGCAAGATTGACCACAAGCGACGTTGGGTCTGTTCGCATTTCGGGGAAACAGATTGTGTGGGCGACGTGAATCCGCAGCTCAGCGCTACGAAGCGACGTCCTTCTCGCCATTTTTCCAGCTCAGGGTGGCTGGCGGGGCCCATGCTCCCCCAGTGGGGCACCATCCCAGCACCGGTGGGGCACCGTCCCACGCCACGAGCATGCCCCCGCGCACGGAATGTGGGGCTCCAGCCCACATTCCGTGCGCGGG
>NZ_JBQXES010000027.1:0-27523 GCF_052599055.1 Thermophilibacter sp. ZX-H3
CGTCAGGTTTATTTGGCACGCGGGCTGTGTGCCAAATAAACCTGACGCCGGTGGCACGCCCGTCCCAAGCTCCCCGAGAGAAATAACCCGTCCCCTTTTAGCAGACGCCAGTGGCACGCCCGCCCCGGACCCCCCGAGAGAGAAGCCCGTCCCCTTTATCCGATGAGCGCCTCCTTCACGACGGCGGCGCACTCGCGCAGCGTGGCCTGAGGTAGGTAGAGCGGGTTCGTGCGGGCCGCCAGGCCATAGGCATCGGGCAGCCCGTTCTTCTTGGCAATGAGCAGCGCGCGGTAGAGGTGGAAGTCGTTGGTGACGATCGCGACCGTCGCGCCCGGGGCGAGAAGGGCGGAGGAGTTGCGGACGTTCTCCGCCGTGGTGCTCGACCGCTCCTCCTTCGTGATGCGCGCGCCATCCAGCCCGCGCGCCTCCAGGTACTCCGCCATGGCGTCCGCCTCGGTCAGCGGCTCGCCAAAGCCCTGCCCGCCAGAGACGATGCAGGCGGTCTCCGGATTCTCGTCCAGATACGCGAGCGTCGCCTCCAGCCGGAACCGAAGGGTCTCGCTGGGATAGCCGTCGGGCCTGAGCCCCGCGCCCAGCACCACGAGGCAGTCCACGCCCGCAGGCGGCGTCGCGGCCGCCGTGGTGGCGATGAGCGCCGAGAGCCCGCCCACCGCGATCGCGCCCGCGGCAAACGCGACGCAGATCGCGAGGCGCACGCGCTCCACGCGGGCGGCGGCGAGCAGGGCGGCCCCGAGCGCCACCCACACCAGAAAGAACCCTCCCGCCGGATAGAGCGCCGCCATGAGCGCCCCGTAGGCCACGAGAACGATCCCCAGCGTCGTCAGCGCCACAACCATGCCGCTTCACCCCCGCTCGCCCATTGGTGCCCGCCGTCCGGGCATCCATGGGCACAATGGTACTAGGCCAGGGCTGTGGCAAACAAACCTGACGTTACTGTCACCTGACGAGAGGGGGCCAATATGCCCGTCGTCATCGCCGTAGCCGTACCGCACCCGCCGCTCATCGTCCCCGGCGTGGGGCACGGGCGCGAGCGGGAGATCCAGCCCACCGTGGACGCCTACCGCGAGGTCGCTCGCCGCGTCGCCGCCCTCGAGCCGGACACGATCGTCATCTCGAGCCCGCACACGGCCATGTACCTCGACTACCTCCACATCGCTCCCGAACCGGGCGCACGGGGGACGTTTGCCCGGTTCGGTGACCCCGCGGACGGCTCGCACGTCACCTATGACGAGGAGCTCGTCGACGAGCTCTGCCGCCTCGCGCGGGAGGAGGGCCTGCCCGCCGGCACCGCCGGAGAGCGCGAGCGGGACCTCGACTGGGGCGTCCTCGTGCCGCTCCACTTCATCCAGTCCGCCTACGACGCCCTGAGCGCCGCGGGCCAGGAGCCCACGCCCTACCGCGTCGTCCGCATGGGCATCTCCGGCCTCTCGCCGATGCAGCACTACCGCATGGGCATGCTGGTCGCACGGGCGGCGGGCCGCCTGGGCCGCCGCGTGGCGTACGTGGCATCCGGCGACCTCTCGCACAAGCTGGCGGCGGACGGCCCGTACGGCTTCTCCCCGGACGGGCCCGTCTTCGACGAGCTCGTCTGCCGCGCCCTCGGGAGCGGGGACTTCCTCTCGCTGCTGACGGCGGACCCGGGGCTCTGCGAGCGCGCCGCCGAGTGCGGCCTGCGCTCCTTCCAGATCATGGCCGGCGCGCTCGACCGCACGCCCGTCGCCGCCGAGCTGCTCTCGCACGAGGGGCCCTTCGGCGTGGGGTACGGCGTCGCGTGCTTCCTGCCCTCCGGGCCCAAGGGGTCCGACCCCGCCCGCGCCTTCGGCGAGACGTACGAGGCCTGGCACGCCGCGGACATGGAGCGCCGTCGCTCGGGGGAGGACGCATACGTGGCGCTCGCCCGCGCCTCGCTCGAGCACCGCGTGCGCGCGGGACGACGCCTGCCCGTCCCGGACGGCCTGCCCCCGGAGCTGCTCTCGCGCCGCGCCGGGGCCTTCGTCTCCCTCACCAAGAACGGCCAGCTGAGAGGCTGCATCGGCACCATTGCGCCCACGCGCGGGAGCCTCGCGGAGGAAATCGTGGCCAACGCGGTCTCGGCCGGGCTCCACGACCCCCGCTTCCCGCCCGTCACGGCCGAGGAGCTCCCCGAGCTCGTCTACGACGTCGACGTCCTCGGGGACCCGGAGCCCGTGGAGGGCCGCGCGGGGCTGGACCCGCGCCGCTATGGCGTGATCGTGAGCGCGCCGGGCGGGAGGCGCGGCCTGCTCCTCCCCGACCTCGACGGCGTGGACACCGTAGAGAAGCAGCTGCGCATTGCCGCGCGCAAGGGCGGCATCGCGCTCACGGAGGAGGGCGTCTCCATAGAGCGCTTCGTCGTGGAGCGCCACCGGTGAGCGCGGGCGAGAAGGACGAGGCGCTCGTCTGCGCCACCTGCCCGCGCCGCTGTCGGCTCGCCCCGGGGGCGCTCGGCGCGTGCCGCGCGCGGCGCAGCCTCGGCGGCGCGATCGTGCCGGAGGGCTACGGCCGCCTCACCTCCATCGCGCTCGACCCCATCGAGAAGAAGCCGCTCGCGCGCTTCATGCCGGGGACGTACGTGGTGTCGGTCGGGGGCTATGGCTGCAACCTGCGCTGCCCCTTCTGTCAGAACTGGGAGATCTCCCAGGCGGGCGAGAAGGACGTGGGCTGGCGCGAGGTCATGCCTGACGAGCTGGTCGCGATAGCCGCTGAGGCCCGCCGCCGCGACCCGCGCGTCTCCGGAATCGCCTACACCTACAACGAGCCGCTCGTCTGCTGGGAGTACGTCCGAGACTGCGCCCGGCTGGCGCACGAGGCCGGCCTCGTCAACGTGCTCGTCTCCAGCGGATGCGTGGGGCGGCACGTCCTCGACGAGCTCGAGGGGCTCGTCGACGCCGCGAACATCGACCTCAAGGGGTTCTCCGACGCCTTCTACGATGCCTGCGGGGCCGCGCCGGGGTCGCTCTCGTGCGTTCGGGCCACGATCGAGCGGCTCGCGGCGGACCCCGCCTGCCACCTGGAGGTGACCACGCTCGTCGTCCCCGGCATGAACGACGGGGACGACGAGATGGACGAGCTCTCCCGATGGCTCTCCGAACTCGACGGGGGTCGCGGGCGGGAGACGGTGACGCACCACGTCACGCGCTTCTTCCCGTGCTGGCGCCTCACGGACCGAGGCCCCACCCCCGTCTCCGCCGTGCGGAGGCTGGCCGACGTCTCACGTCGCCACCTCGCCCACGTCCGCGTGGGCAACTGCTAGCGCGGTCCGGGCGTGCCACCGTGCCGCTGGCGTCGGGTCCGGGCGTGCCACCGTGCCACTGGCGTCGGGCCTGGCTGTGCCGCTGTGCCACTGGCGTCAGGTTTGTTTGGCACACGCGGGGCGTGCCAAACAAACCTGACGCCAGTGGCACAGCGGCACAGCCAGGCCCGACGCCAGTGGCACGGTGGCACGCCCGGACCCGACGCTGCCTCAGCGTTACCGGACCACGCGGACGCGCTCGGACGCGGGGAGCTTCTCGATCGGAGCCGCCGGCGCGGCGATGCCGCCGAAGACCATCTGCGAGGCGAGCGCCCACTCGGCGGGGATGCCCCAGCGGGCCTTGACCGCATCGTCGATGAGCGGGTTGTAGTGCTGGAGGCTCGCGCCCACGCCCTTCTCGGCAAGCGCGTTCCAGACGTTGACCTCGATCATGCCCAGCGCATGCTCGGCAAAGCCGTCAAAGGCGGCGGCGTAGGTGGGAAAGCGCACCTTGAGGTCCTCCACGGCGGGGCGGTTCTCGAAGAAGAGCACCGTGCCCGCGCCGGCGGCGAATCCGGCGAGCTTCTCGGCCGTCGGGGCAAAGGACTCCACCGGCACGATGGCCTCGAGGGCGGGGCGCACGATCTCATCCCAGAGCGCACGATGCTGCGCGCCGAGAAGGACCACGGCACGGCCGCTCTGCACGTTGAAGGGAGAGGGCGTCGCCACGACGGCGTCCCCCACGATGCGGGCGAGCTCGTCCTCGGAGATGGGGAGCCGGTCGTTCAGCGCGTAGACGCTGCGGCGGCGGTCGATGATGCCAAGGTAGCTCATGGGGACTCCTTAGGGTCACGGGATGTCGTTACCCCTCTCGTTCCCAAATTGCCACCAGTCTAATCACATATGACTCGAGAGAGAGGGCCCGGCCGCACCTTCGCGCCCGGGCCCTCCTCGAGACCTACTCCTTGCCGTTCCAGCAGTAGGTGCAGACCTTCTTGCGGTCGATGCCGATGGCCTCGAGCATGCCGTCGAGGCTCTGGAACTCCAGCGAGTCGAAGCCCATCTCCTCGCAGATGGAGCGCAGCAGGCAGCGCCCGCGCTCGGAGCGGCCGTCCGCGTACTCCTCGAGGTGCTTCTCGCCCTCGTCCCCCTCGAGCTCGCGGACCTTGCGACGCGCAATGAGCTCGTACTCGGAGCGGCTGCGGGAGAACGAGAGGTACTTGCAGCCGTACATGATGGGCGGGCAGGCCGAGCGCATGTGGACCTCGGAGGCGCCCGTGTCGCGCAGGAAGTCGATCGTCTCGCGCATCTGGGTGCCACGGACGATGGAGTCGTCCACGAGCAGCAGGCGCTTGTCGCGGATCAGCTCGGGCACCGGAATCTGCTTCATCTTGGCCACGCGGTTGCGGACCTCCTGGTTGGCGGGCATGAACGAGCGCGGCCAGGTGGGCGTGTACTTGACGAAGGGGCGCGCGAGCGGCACGCCGGACTCGTTGGCGTAGCCGATGCCGTGCGGCAGGCCCGAGTCGGGCATGCCGGCCACGTAGTCGACCTCGGGGAGCAGGCCCGCCTCGCGCTCGTCGCGGGCCATGATGGCGCCGTTACGATAGCGCATGCACTCCACGTTGACGCCCTCGTAGTCGGAGTTGGGATAGCCGTAGTAGACCCAGAGGAACGCGCAGATGCGCATCTCGTCGCGCGGCTCGGAGAGCGTCTCGTAGCCGTCCGCCGTGATGCGGACGATCTCGGCGGAGCCGAGCTCGTACGCATCGACGTAGCCGAGCTTGCCGTAGGCGAAGGACTCGAAGGTCACGCAGTAGCCGTCGTCGTCCTTGCCGATGAGCACCGGCAGGCGGCCCATCTTGTCGCGCGCGGCGATGAGCGTGCCGTCCTCGGTCATGATGAGCAGCGTGAGCGAGCCCTCGATCTCGTCCTGCGCGTAGCGGATGCCGTCGACGATGCTCCCCTGCGAGTTGATAAGCGCCGCCACGAGCTCGTTGACGTTGACCGCGCCCGACCCCATGGCGCCGAACTGGTGGCCGGCCTCCTCGAAGCGCGCCACGAGCGCGTCCTGGTTGGCAATGGCGCCCACCGTGGAGATGGCGTAGACGCCGAGGTGGGAGCGGACGAGCAGCGGCTGCGGGTCGTTGTCCGAGATGCAGCCCATGGCGCAGGTGCCCGAGAGGTCGGGCAGGTCATGCTCGAACTTGGTGCGAAACGGCGTGTTCTCGATCGAGTGGATCTGCCGGTTGAAGCCGCCGCCCTCGCGGCACGACACCATGCCGGCACGGCGCGTGCCGAGGTGCGAGTGATAGTCGACGCCAAAGAACACGTCGAGTGCGACGTCGCGATGCGAGACCGCGCCAAAGAACGCTCCCATGAGTACCTCTCCCCGTCTGCGGCGCCGCCCCCGTGCGGCCCGCGCCCTGCGAACCGTCTCAGTATATCGTCCGACACGCGCCGATAAGGAACGCGAGAAGAACGTGCGTGAAATAGTTACAGGCTTCTGGGTAGGAGGAAGGCATCCGCGTGGCGACCCCCGCCACGCCCAACGGAAAGGACTCCCCATGAAGTTCACCAAGGTCGTCGTCGCCGGAGGCGGCGTGCTCGGAAGCCAGATCGCCTTCCAGTGCGCGTACAGCGGGTGCGACGTCACCATCTGGCTCCGCTCGGAGGGCTCCATCGAGCGCTGCCAGCCCAAGCTCGACCACCTGCGCGAGGTCTACCTCGCCACGCTCGAGGCGATGAAGACCAACCCCGCCGCCTACGCCTACGGCCTTCTCCCCCGCGAGGACGTCACGCCCGAGGCATGCGAGGCCGCCAAGGCGCGCGTCGAGGCCGCCTACGAGGGAATCCGCCTCACCACGAGCTATGAGGAGGCCTTCTCCGACGCCGACCTCGTGATCGAGTGCATCGCCGAGAACCCCCAGCAGAAGATCGAGTTCTACACCGCCGTGGCACCCATCATGCCCGAGCGCACCGTCGTGGTGACCAACTCCTCCACGCTCCTGCCGAGCGCCTTCGCCGAGCACACCGGGCGTCCCGAGAAGTACCTCGCGCTGCACTTTGCCAACGAGATCTGGAAGAACCCCACCGCCGAGGTCATGCCGCACCCCGGAACGGACATGGCGCACTTCGACGAGGTGGTCGAGTTTGCCGCGGACATCCGCATGGTGCCCCTCAAGGTCATGAAGGAGCAGCCCGGCTACCTGCTGAACAGCATGCTCGTGCCCTTCCTCACCGCCGCGCAGGCGCTCTGGGCGGGCGAGGTGGGCTCGGTCGAGGACATCGACCTCGCCTGGAAGCTCGGCACCGGCGCGCCGGCGGGCCCGTTCCAGATCCTCGACATCGTCGGACTGACCACCGCCTACAACATCACCCTGCTCGACCCCACGGCGGCCGACCCCACCACCATCAAGGGCCGCATCGCCGCGCTGCTGAAGGAGAAGATCGACCGCGGCGAGACCGGTCGCGCCGCCGGCAAGGGCTTCTACGACTACCGCTAGCACGGTCCGGGGGCGGCGCGTCATCGACGTGCCGCCCCTTTTTTCGCGTGCCCCCTCCGTCTCGGTATGCCAATTGTTAGATTGGGTATACTTCAAAACAAGTTAGCTCAGTCAAACAGAAAGGTTCGCCATGAGCAAGATCGCAAAGGTATACGGTCGCGAGGTGCTCGACTCCCGCGGCAACCCCACCGTCGAGGTGGAGGTCACGCTCGAGGACGGCTCCCTTGGACGCGCCATCGTCCCGTCCGGGGCGTCCACCGGCGAGTTCGAGGCCGTCGAGCTGCGCGACGGAGACAAGGACCGCTATCTGGGCAAGGGCGTCACCCAGGCGGTGGCGCACGTCAACGACGAGCTCGCCGCCGTGCTCGTGGGCCGCGAGGCCACCGACCAGCGCGGCGCCGACGAGGCCATGATCGCCGCTGACGGCACCCCCAACAAGGGTCGCCTGGGCGCCAACGCGATCCTCGGCTGCTCTCTCGCCATCGCGCGCGCCGCCGCGGCATCCGCGGGGCTGCCGCTCTACGCCTACCTGGGCGGCCCCAACGCGCACACCCTCCCCGTCCCGATGATGAACATCCTGAACGGCGGCGTCCACGCGGACAACAACGTCGACTTCCAGGAGTTCATGATCATGCCCGTGGGCGCCCCGGACTTCGCGACCGGCCTTCGCTGGTGCGCGCAGGTCTATCACACGCTCAAGGACACCCTCAAGAAGGCCGGACTCTCCACCGGCGTGGGTGACGAGGGCGGCTTTGCCCCCGACCTCAAGACCAACGCCGAGCCCTTCGTCTACCTGATGGAGGCCGTTGAGGCAGCCGGCTTCAAGCCGGGGGAGGACTTCATGTTCGCCATGGATCCCGCAACCTCCGAGTGCTACAACAAGGAGACCGGCATGTACGAGCTCAAGGGCGAGGGCCGCACGCTCACGTCCGACGAGATGGTCGACTACTGGGCCGAGCTCGTCGAGAAGTACCCCATCATCTCCATCGAGGACGGCCTGGCCGAGGAGGACTGGGACGGCTGGGTCAAGCTCACCGAGCGCCTGGGCAAGAAGGTCCAGCTCGTGGGCGACGACCTCTTCGTCACCAACACCGAGCGCCTCAAGAAGGGCATCGAGGTGGGCGCCGCCAACGCCATCCTCATCAAGGTCAACCAGATCGGCAGCCTCACGGAGACGCTCGACGCCATCGAGATGGCTAAGCGCGCGGGCTACACCGCCGTGGTCTCCCACCGCTCCGGCGAGACCGAGGACACCACGATCGCCGACCTCGCGGTGGCCACCAACGCCGGCCAGATCAAGACCGGCGCCCCGGCCCGCACCGATCGCGTCGCCAAGTACAACCAGCTCCTCCGCATCGAGGACTCCCTCGGCGCAAGCGCGGAGTACCTGCAGAAGGCGGCGTTCTACAACCTGGCGTAGACGCCAGGCGGAAACAGACCGTCAAGCCCTGGGCACGGCCTCGGACCATCCGAGGCCGCGCCCTTCTGCAATCGAGCGGATAGTGCGAAAAAATCCCGCCCTTCTGTGCAATCAGGCGGATAGTGCGAAGCCCTTTTCGCCCAAATCCCGGCATTTCCCGCCGATCAAGCAATTTGAAATCGCATAATCGCAGGTCATGTCTGAGCACCTATCCACGGGACACCCCGCAACGCTTCACACTATCCTCCTGATTGCAGGCGACGCCGGCCGATTTACACACTATCCGCCCTTTTGCACACCGACTCGCTCCGACCGAACCCTGAGGTATGCTTACAACAGCGCAAACGACGAAGGGAGCACCCCACATGGCCGAGAGATGCGTTCTGGTTGGACAGTCGGGCGGCCCCACCGCTGCCATCAACGCGAGCCTCGCCGGCGTGATCGCCGCGGGCATCCTCGAGGGGGCGCGCGTCGAGGGCATGCGCTACGGAATCCAAGGTTTCCTCGACGGCCGCTCCGTCCGACTCGACGAGGCGTTCGTGAGCAGGGTCGACCTCGACCTCCTGCGCAACACCCCGGCGAGCTGGCTCGGCAGCTGCCGCTTCAAGCTTCCCACCCTCGGAACGGACGACACTGTCTACCAGAGCCTCTTCGAGCGCTTTGAGGAGCTCGGGGCGTCTGCCGTCCTCTACATCGGCGGCAACGACTCCATGGACACCATCTCCAAGCTCGCCGCCTATGGTCAGAGCACCGGAAGCGACATCCGCTTCATCGGCGTGCCCAAGACCATCGACAACGACCTCGTGGGGACCGACCACACCCCCGGCTACGGCAGCGCCGCCCGCTTCGTGGCAACGGCCATGAACGAGCTCGCCTACGACGCCGACGTCTACAACCTCAAGAGCGTCACCTTCGTCGAGATCATGGGACGCGACGCCGGCTGGCTCACCGCCTCGAGCGCCCTCGCCTTCGTCGAGCCCGACCTCGTGCTTCTCCCCGAGGTCCCGCTTAACGAGGACGCCCTCATCGAGCGTCTCTCCCAGGCGCTGCAGAAGAAGAACACCGTGATGGTCGGCGTGAGCGAGGGCGTGCGCACGCCCGACGGCACTCTCGTCTGCGAGCGCGCGGCGGCGCCGGGCGTCGGCACCGACGAGTTCGGCCACCTCGCCATGCTCTCGGGAGCCGGCCGCTACCTCGCCGCCCTCACGAAGGAGCGCATCGGCTGCAAGACCCGCGCCGTGGAGCTCTCCACGCTCCAGCGCTGCGCGAGCTACGTCGCGAGCAGGACCGACCTCAACGAGGCCTACGACGTGGGCTACGCCGCCGTCGAGGCCGCCTTTGCCGGCGAGACCGCAAAGATGTGCGCCATCGAGCGCGTCTCCAACGACCCGTACGCGTCCCGCACCAAGCTCGTCGACGTCGCCGCCGTGGCCAACCAGGTGCGCAACATCCCCAGCGAGTGGATCTCCGCAGACGGCATGGGCATCGGCAGCGAGCTGCGCGCCTACATCAGGCCGCTCATCGGAGAGCTCCCGGCCCAGCTCGCGTCGCTCGACTAGGCCCTCCGGGGGGCGCCCCGCCCCCCGGCGGCCCCTACTGCCGCAGGTGCATCGCCGTCTGGGTCACGCGCGCGACGGGCGTGCCCAGCTCGTCTGTGACCAGACAGTTGTAGAACCCCAGCGTGCGCCCGTTCTTGTCCACGTCCGCCGTGGCTATGAGCTTCTCGCCCTTCGCCGCGCTCATGAACTCGATCGAGCTGCTCACGGACACCGTCACCGGCTCCCCCACGTTGGACGCCACGGCAAAGGCGAGGTCGGCCACCGTGAAGATGGCCCCGCCCATGACGCCGCCCTTCTCGTTGCGGTGGCCGGGCGTGATGTCGAACTCGCACACCGCATGCCCACGCGAGGCCTCCACCACGCGGCACCCGCACGCGTCCGTCGCAAAGCGGTCGTTCCTAAAGACCCGCTGCACTTCCTCGAGCGGGGTGTCCTCGCTGATCAGAGCCATTCGTCCTCCTTCACCGTCACGCCCAGGAGCCCCGCCAGCTGCACGGCCTGCGAGGCGCTCACCACGGCACCGCGCAGCTCGCGGAAGTCCCCGGACACGCGTATTCCCGATATGTCGCACGAGGAGAGGTCGACGCCTGAGAGCCCCGAGCGATAGACCGTCGCCCGCGTGAGGTCGCAGTCGTCAAGCTCCACGTGAGAGAGCTTGGTCAGGTGCAGGTTGAGCTCGGAGAGGCTCGTCGCGCTCGCACGCAGATGGCTCACGGAGGCCTCCGAGAGGTCGCAGTAGTCAAACTGGGAGTCCATCATGAGGACCCCGGTGAGTCGCCCCTTGCCAAAGCTCATCCCCGGCGCCGAACACGACCGAAAGTCCACCCGGTTGAGCCACGAGCGCGCCATGGTGCAGGAGATGAAGCGACAGCTCAGAAACTGCACGTCCGTGAACGTGCAGCTGGAGAAGTCCACGCCCTCAAAGACGCATCCGCGAAACGCCACGTTCTCAAAGGAGGCGCCGGCAGCGGAGGTGCCGTCAAGCTCCAGCCCGGAGAACGCCGTTCCCCGCACGCGCGCCTCCCCCTCCGCCAGGCTGGCGAGAAGGACCTCGTGCCCCATGTGCTCGCCAAGATCCGGCGTGACCTGCGCAAAGCCCTTGACCTGTCTCGGTCGCGCCACGATCAGGCCACCTTGACGATCTTGGTCCCATGCACCTCGGAGACGCCCAGCGCGGCAGCGACCCCCTCGGCGTTCTCCCACGTGATACCGCCCCCGGGCAGGATGACGATGCGTCCGGCCGCGCGCTCCACGTAGGCGCGCAGGCGGTCGAGGTTGTCCGCGATGGGCGTGCCGGCCGCGCCGCCGTGCGTGAGGATGCGCTCCACGCCCCGCTCGGCGAGCCAGTCGATGGCGTCGAGCTGGTCCTCTGGCGCGAGCGCGTCAAAGGCCATGTGGAAGGTCACCGCCACGCGGCCGGGGGCCTCGGGGGTGTCCTCGTGGGCAAGGCGGACGAGCTCGGAGGTAAGCCCGGTATCCAGGCGGCCGCCGCGCAGGCAGCCGAAGACCACGCCGGTGACGCCTAGGCGCTTGGCCATGATGAGGTCGTCGCGCATCATGGCGGCCTCGGCGGGCGTGTGCTCGAAGCTGCCGCCGCGCGGGCGAATCATGCACATCACGCCGACGTTCTTCTCGCGCGCAAATGCGACGGCGGCTCGAATGACGCCGTAGCTCGGCGTGGTGCCGCCCACCGCAAGGTTGTCGCACAGCTCGATGCGCGCCGCGCCCGCGGCGACCGCCGCCGGAACGAGCTCCATGTTCTCGGCGCAGAACTCCCTTGTCAGCATGTCTCCCCCATTCGACTCACTTTGCCCAGTATGCCACGAACACCCGACGAAACTGGGCCCACCCCGCTTTGATAACTAGAAGGCAACTAGAATTCTCAAGTCAAGACGAGAAGAACCGCAGGTAGAACGCCTGCGTAAATAACGGGACCCCTCTCGGGGCCCCGATTTGTGATTCTGGCGCAACTAAAAGACATGTGTTCGAGTGAGAGATGTGACCGTCGCTCATGCCCAGTACGGAACATAGCGACGATACTTATCCCCAGCCTCGTCATCCTCGTTCTTAATGAGTCCAGCCTCGCAGCAATCCCTGATGAGCCGCGACATGGCAACGATGTTCTTTCGATTCTCCTCAAGACCAAAGCGTTCGCGCAGCGATTGGTTCCCCATGGACTCTCCTTGAGCAAACATGAGACAAGCGTGCCAGTACACGGCATCGCGCCGCTCAGCCTTGGTCATGTGCTCATAGGCGCTTCCCGCGAGAAGCGTAACTCTCGTCCCTAGGTCATCTTCGCTCTGAACCTTAGGCGCCGCCATGTGGACGGCCTCGCAGGAGGCAACGGTCAAGTCCCATCCAGTACCACCCTCCTCGCAGAGGTCCATCTGGCGCATAAGGTTCACGAGCTTGGTGTTTCGTGTCTTTGGAGGGGCATTGAGCAGCCGGGCTACGGGGATGAGCGTCGTGCCCGGGTTAGAGAACTCGATTCGGTTCTCGTACAGCATAACCATCGGCCCCTCCGTCGTATCAGATAGGTCCTGGTGAATCACGGTGTTTGAGAGCAGCTCGCGAACCGCCCTCTGCGGATATGCGTGAACGATTCTCCTAAATGCCCCGTCCACCAGCTCCCGTTTTGGCACACGGGCCATTACGAACTCCTCAGCCTTTGGAAGCGACAGCGCATACCCCTCGTTGAACGTCCTGTCCTCAACGATTTCGAAGCTCCCCTTGCCCGCATAACACACCACGCGCAACGCTCTCCGACCAAGCCCGTAGAACGCCCTCAGGTCACGCCCGATAAGCAGGGCACCCAGATTTGATATTCTCAGTCGTCCGTTATCCTGGCGGAAGACAAGCTCCTGCTCGCAAAGCGTCTCGAGTAAGCTCTCCTCCTGCTCGGGCTTACGATTACCCAAGAGTGCATAGTAGGCGTCAACATCTAATAGGCTAAAAACATCGGAAGCCACGAGGTCAACCTTTGCCGGCCTCGTCTCAAAGTCCGAGCGCTGGAGACGCCGCCAGAGCTCAGCCTCCTTTGCTGATCCGTTCACCAGGCGCGTTGTACTGCTGCCCTCGCGAATGTAGAGGGCCTTGTCAAAGCTCACCGGCCTTTCTGTCGCTGCGGCAATCTTGAGAACGACGAAGTTCTTTCCGTCGTGCTCAAAGCAGTCAAACTCGTAGCTAGCGTTTGCCGAGAGGAATCGCGACAGCCAAATTAGCAGGCCCTGATTGCCCTTTGCCTTCTTCGCATAGGGGTTGAACGTGGTGCCAACGAGATCATGCGTTCCATCAGCAACTCCCCAGATGCGATAGGCAAAATCCCGACCAAGATACGCGGCGGAATTTGCCAGCGCGGAAATGTCCCTCCCTATGCGCTCGGGATCGCTGTTCCCCTCCTTAAACTCGAGCCACTCCGTCTCATCGGGAAAACCGATTAGGGAGTACAGCAACTCAATTTTCTCGACATCAGCCATGTGAGCCACCGTTCCTTGCTCGAAAATGATAACTAGATGATAACTACAAGGCAACTACAAGGCAACTAGAATTCTCAAGTCAAAGCGAGAAGAACCGCAGGTAGAACGCCTGCGTAAAAAACGGGGCCCCTCTCGGGGCCCCGATTTGTGATTCTGACGCAACTAGAAATCTGTCATCCGGGCGAGGTCGCTACAGAAGCGCGGCCTCCCACTCCGCCTCGCGGAAGCCCACGAGCACGAAGTCCTCCCCCACCACGATGGGACGCTTGACCAACATGCCGTCCTCGGCGAGGAGCGCGAAGGCGTCGGCATCCGCCATGCCGGCGTCGAGCAGCGCCTTCACGTTGCGCTCCCGGTAGAGCCGGCCGCTCGTGTTGAAGAAGCGCCGGACGGGCAGCCCGGAGCGAGCCTGCCACTCGGCGAGCTCCTCGGCGGTAGGGTTGTCCTCAACGATATGGCGGTCGGTGTACGAGACGCTGTGCTCGTCCAGCCACGCCTTGGCGCGTCGGCAGGTACTGCACTTGGGATATTCAACAAAGAGCACGTCAGACATAGTGTTGTCCCTTCGCTCGAGATTCGTGGGGCCAGTGTAGCACGGGAGTTGCTAACGTATAATCTACCCAGCGGAGGGAGGCAGCGGTGGCCAGTCAGATTATCTACGAATGTCAGGCCTTCTGCCCGACTCTAGATCGGGCAAAGAGGCGTGTTCCGGAGGAATTCATCCCCTGCTACGACTGGTTCCAGCAAAATACCGGCGAGATGATATCGCGCCTTCCGCATCGCATGGAAAATCGCCCGAAAACGCCTATTCCTCTGAGTCGAGATGCCGGGATTTACATACCAGGCGCCTCTCTCGTTTCTTACAAAAGAGGTAGGAAGTACGCCCTTTCCGTCCACTCCAGCGGAAGTGGGCTCTACAACGATAGAAAGCCCATCCATCTCGCTGACGGCACGTGGGTGCTTGACTACGCGGCCCACAGCGGATCCGACAGCAGCCAAAACTACAACGGCTCACTCATGAACTGCCTGACTGACGGCGTCCCCGTGGGCGTTATGGTCCGCGAGGCGAAGGGCTATCGCATACTCGGCCTTGCCTTTGTGGAGCGCTTTAACAGCGCTACGAACATGTTCACGCTCCATGGCCCCATAACCGATAAGAGCGAATCGGAGGGGGCGTTTGCCTTCCCCGGCTTCGATGCCCTGACAGACGACGAGCGCTCCGTTCTGACCGAGATTGATGATGCTGACGAGCGCAAGCTCGTGAAGGCGGAGCAGGTGCGCCGCGAGCAACAGGACGCGTTTCGAAAGTCGCTGCTCAATGCGTATGAAGGGGCATGCGCCATCACTGAAACCGATGTCCCCCAGGTCCTTCAGGCGGCTCACATCAATCCCTATCGGGGAAGGAAGTCTCAGATCGTAAACAATGGCATCCTCCTGAGGTCGGACATGCACCTCTTGTATGACGCCCACCTGATTTCGATAGAACCCGATACGCTCAAAATCAGCCTGAGCGACCGTCTGCGCGGCACGACCTATGCCACCTTCACCTCCTCCCACCTGCGACTCCCCCGCAATGAGGCAAGTCATCCCAGCCGCAACCTGCTCGCAGCCCATTACGAGCAGTTCATGCAGGAGAACCACGTACTTGTTGCCTAGCAGCCTGCGCGAGCCCAGGGAATACGCTGCACGTGGGCGGCACACTCCCTAACAACCGCTCGGAATGCCGAGGTCCCCATAAGTGGACCATTCTCAAAAACGCCGGAATCATCGAGATCGCTGCACCAGCGCCCAAAGTCAATCCTCAACAGTTCCGGGACGCAGAGCAGGCTGTCCCCGCGCCGCCAGGAAGGGACGGCCGCCACGCATCGTGCGAGTGACTCCTGCCACGAGATGCCCATTTCTTCGAGCACCTCGACATCGCTCACCTCGACGGGCCAGAACTCGCGGCCCACTCCCTCATCGCAAAGCAATCGCTTCCCCAGCAAGGGGTCAAAGCAAAAGACGTCCTCGGCAAACTCATAGGCGCTACCGTACCCCCAGAAGTTCCCACCTCGCTTCTCTTCCCACAGCCCAGTTACACCAGAAAAGGTGAGCCATGTGCCGTCCATGGGGGCCCATTCTTCTCCAAAGGCCGCCCCATGCTCCGGATAGTCGTTGGATTCAGTCACTTTTATCAACTCCAACGGAGCGCCGCTCGACGAGCTGGGGCAATACGCCCAGGCGGCCTCAGTACCTCTATGATCAGACACATCTCCTCCTTTCCCCCTTCCCAGCATGATCGGCTCAGGGCACGAGGTGCGAACGAAACGCGAACACGATCAAACAACAGGATCTGTTTGTCTTTCACGAATCTTGAAACCAAGACATCTTGAGTCGCAGAAAGCTTGCCGAGATGGCCGAGTCGGGTAAAGCGGAGTCGATGCGGAAGGCGAGAAGAGCATCGAGCCCGCAGGGCGCAACGACCGCAATTCCTCACGTTCTTCTCGCCCCCCAGGTCATTCTCTCGGCAGCTCCGGGCCGCCGAGCACGCAATGGCCGCCGATTCGCTACTTCCGTCGCCCCGATACGTGCGACGCCTTGCCGGATCCGATTATCAGCAGGAGCGGCACCTCAGCGGCGACACCGGCAGCTATACTTTCTCTAGCACCCGCAACCGAGGAGGCATCATGCCCAGCAGCGAGAACAAGCGCGTAAGGAACGTCATCTTTGACATGGGCAACGTCCTCATGACCTTTGACGGGCCGTACTTCGCGAGCCTCTTCACGGACACGCCGGAGGACGCCGCGCTGCTCGACGGCGCGCTCTTCGGCACCACGATGTGGTCACTTCTGGACTCGGGCACCATCACGCGCGAGACCATGCGCCGCTACGCGCTCGACCATCTGCCCGAGCGCCTGCGCCCCAACCTCAACGAGTGCTTTGACCACTGGCCCGAGCACTCCGAGCCCATCGCCGGCACCAACGAGCTCGGCATCCGCCTCAAGCGTGAGAGCTACGGCATCTACGTGCTCTCCAACGCCAATACCCGCATCATGGACCAGCTCCGCCACGCGCCCGTCACGCCATACCTCGACGGCTGCGTGGTCTCGGCCAAGGAGCGCATCATGAAGCCGGACCCAGCAATCTTCCACCTGCTCTGCCTGCGCTACCGGCTCGACCCGGCCGAGTGCCTCTTCGTGGACGACAACGCGGACAACTGCGCGGGCGCCCGCCTCGCCGGCATGCATGCGTTCCACTTCACCGGGGACGTCGAGGCGCTGGAGGAGGCAATCCGCCAGCCCTGCTAGACCTGCGCGACCAGCGAGGCGAGGACCCACAGCACGAGCAGCCCCAGAATGGCAAGGAATCCCACGAGGGTCTCCTGCCTCACGGTAAGCCGCGCGAGCGCGGGAATCTCCCTGCGCAGCGGCCGGCGGTCGAGCATCAGATAGCCGGCAATCGCGAGCGCCGGCATCAGGAACACGAGATACGAGAAGAACCGGTACCAGACGGGCCACTTCGCGTTCTCGGGCGTGGGCTGGACGAACCCCATCACGCAGCCCACGATGCAGAGTCCGCACAGGGAGAGCACCGCAAGGTTCCAGATCGCACCCGCCCAGCGCGGGACTCGCGCGAGCAGCGTCCCGGGAGACGGTCGCTCGGGCTCAAAGCTCGGCGGCTCCTCCGCAGGAGAGCCCCCGCCCCTCCCGCGCGTCACGTCGCCGAGTGCGGACACGAGCGCGTCACGCAGCTCGCGGACCGTGGCATAGCGCGCCGCGGGATCAAGCTGGGTCGCGCGGACGATGACGGGGCGCAGCGGCTCGGGCACGCCCGCTCCCGCAAAGCCGCGCTCGCGGTCACGCGCCGAGGGCTCGAGCCCCGTCACGCAGAAGAAGAGCAGCATGCCGAGCGCGTAGACGTCGCTCCGCACGTCCGTCTGCCCAAAGCCGAACTGCTCGGGCGGCGCATAGGCGCGCGTGCCAAAGTGCGTGGTGTCCCGCTCGCCATCCTCTCGGAACGATCGGGCAATCCCCAGGTCGATGAGGGTGACCCCGGAGCCTGACACCATGACGTTCTCCGGCTTGAGGTCGCGATGGATTATGGGAGGGTCAAGCCGCTCGTGAAGCTCGCTCACGGCATCGCACAGGTCGGGGAAGACGAGGGCGAGAAGGTCGAGTCGCCCGCCGGGGGTCCGCGCGCTCAGGACGCGCTCGGAGAGCGTCTCGCCGTGCACGCACTCCATCACCACCACGTTCTTATCGTCATGGCGATAGCACTCCATGATGCGCGGAAGGTGCGGCAGGCTCACGCCGCGGCGCTGCGCCGCGAGCAGCGCCTCGTACGCTCCGCCCAGACCCGACTCGGCGCTCAGGTACTTGCGCACGAACGGACCCAGCTCGGCGCCGCTCCTCCCCACGAAGAAGACGCGCTCCGTGACCTCGAGCGGCCCCTCCTTGAGCACGGCGTCGACGCGATACGAGTCCTCGCGCCCGAGCGAGTCGAGGTATCGAGCAAGGTCGTCTTCGAGGGTGTCTTCGCGTGTCTCCATGTGGCAATCCTAGCAGAGGGCGCGGACAGATCGGGGTCCGTCCCGCGGGGCCGCCGCGGAATCGGGGGTCGTGGCAATCCCGCCTCGGCGCGCGTTGAGAAGAACGGGGTTATGGCAGCCGGCACTCCTCGCGAGCTGGAGTTCTTCTCGCCCCTGTTGCCAGATATGGGGTCGTGGCAGACCGAATCCTGCCACGACCCCCAAATCGACAACGCGCCGGAGCCCGTTGCTGCCACGGCCCCAGATTCGGCAACGCCCCCGAATCGCCGCCCCTAGCAGATGGTCCGCTCGCCGAAGCGGTACAGCTCCTCGTTCACCTTCTGGAGCGAGCAGCCGCGGTCGAGGCAGAAGATGATGATCGCGTCGCGGCGGTTCTTGCAGTAGAGCTCGTTCGCGCCGGCGGCCTTGAGCGCGCGGTTGGTCTCGCGCAGCGTGAGGGCCATGGCGAAGGCGATTTGCAGGACCTTGTCCCTGCTCGGATGGCGTGTGCCCTGAAAGATCTGATATCCGAAGGTGTCGTTGAGGTTGGCCATGCGCACCACGCGCGAGCGCTCGAGGCCCTTCTTGGCGAGAAGCTGCTGCAGGTACTCGGAGAGCGTGCGGCCGCTCGGCGCGCGCTCCTCGAGATAGCCCTCGAGGTCTGAGGTGGAGAGGAGCTCGTCGAGCAGCTCCTCCGTCAGTCGTTCTGCCATGGCATCGCACCTCTCCGCGCGTCCTCTACGCCACCGAGAACGTGGCCTCCGCAAGCATCGTATCATCAAGCGAGAAGAGCTCCTGGACCTCGACGGTGACGTCGGACTCATCCGTCAGGCTATAGGCAATGCGCGCCGTGGTCGTTGAGCCCGGCTTTATCTCTGCCATGTAACCGTTCCCAAGGTCCTCGGTCACGATCGCATTCTCAAGCTGAACCCCGTTCTGGAACGCCTTCTGAGCGCACGCCACCGCAAAGGACGTGTCCTCTTCAGAGTTGTTGGTAAAGGTGTAATCAACGATGATCGCAGGGGCTCCCTCGTAGTCAGTCGTCACCGTCGACCCATCGATGGTGACCGCGTAGTCAGACTGCGTCGACTCGGAAACCTGGCTCTCGGCGGGCTGCTCCTCGGCAGGATTCGACTCTTCCGCGGAAGACGACGTCCCACCGCACCCAGAGAGGGCAAACGGAGCCAACGCAGCGGCCAGCGCGAGCGTGGCGACGAGGCAATGGCGGGGAATTGGGGCAAGCGTACTCATTGATACCACCCATTCTTTCGACGAATTGGTCCTGATGCCTGCAGCCTATCAGGGCAAAAGAAGGAATTCATTAGCTGCGAGCTAATGGCTGTCGTCCGCATGCTCACGCCGCCCGTAACGGTATGCTGTACTGAGCAACCCCCGAAGAGAGGCACCAATGGCACAGAAACTCACCGAGCAGGAGCACGACGCGATCGTCTCCCTGGCCAAGCTCCTCAGCAAGGAGCTGCCCGTCCAGCAGCGCAGCGTCTCGGGCGGCATCGCAAGCGGGCTCGTCCGCCTGCGAAAGAACCCGCTGAGCAGGGAGGACGTGATGGGCGTGCTCGCCAAGTATGGCGCGGGCGAGCCCACGCTCAAGGACCTGCTCGACCTGCACGTGCTCGAGCGAGAGAAGGGCGGCGAGGGCTACGTCCTTCTCGCCGGCGGCGCGCCGGCCCCGAGCCCGTCCAAGCGCGCGGGTGGAGCGGGCGAGAAGAACGCCCGGTCGGACGCACGCCCGGAAAACAAGCCCCAGGCCATAGCCCGCGCGGAGCGGCCCAGGCCTCCCGCGCGGCGCCCCGCCCGCAGCCTCGCGGGGCTGGACACCGTGCGCAAGCAGACGCCCGAGCTCGAGGACATCCGCCGGAAGATCATCGACCTCGACCCCCGCCTCTGGATCAACGGCTGGCTGCTCAGCACCCCCGAGGCATACGTCCGCTTTGAGCGAGAGCTCCGCGCCCTCGACGCCGCGCTCGCCGGCTCCGCCTCCATCGGCGACGGCACCCTCAGTACGCGCGAGCTCTCGTACCGCCTCTTCGGTGACGAGAAGTTCCTGGCGCTGGACTCGGACGGCCGCAAGCTGCTGCATCTCATGGGCCTCTCGGACGCAGTGGTCACGCGCCCGCAGACCAAGCTCGAGCTCATGCACCACATCCCCAAGCACCACCGCCACCTGCGGCTCGTTGTCTCCGAGAACCTCGACCCCTGGGTCAACATGAGAAACGCGATGTTCCTGGACGGGCGCAAGCGAATCCTCGACGAGCGGGTCCACGGCGTGGTCTTTGGCAACGGGTACATCGTTGACGACCCGCACAAGCTGCCTGACCTTATCGCCTCGCTCGGCGCCGAGGACGTACGCGTGCTCTACTGGGGCGACATAGACCGCGCCGGCCTCTCCATCCTGGCGAAGCTCGCCTCGATGGCCGACGGGCGCTTCGAGGTCGAGCCGTTCGCCCCCGCGTACCGCCTCATGCTGAGGCGCGCGATGAAGCGCTTCCCCGACCCGCTGGAGAACGAGGAGACGGACCAGGGCGGCGTGCGCGTCGAGGGGCTTGAGCTGCTGGAGTCCGTCCTCAAGCCGAAGGAGGCCGCGTATCTGCGAGCCGTGGTGGAGGGCGCCCGCCTCATCCCGCAAGAGATCGTCACGGCGACGGACCTGTAGGGCCGGGCGCGCTGCGGGTTGGCCGCGCCAGCCGGACCCGCTGCGCAAATCGGGGTCGTGGCAGTTTCCCCACTGTCGGCGTTGCGCAGATGGGGGTTATGGCAGCCCGCAATTCTCGCCACCTGCGGTTCTTCTCGGCACCGTTGCGGAAAACGGGGTCGTGGCAGGGCGATTTCTGCCACGACCCCTATCTGGGCAACGCCCCGCGGCGTCAGATTGCCATAACCCCGATATCGCAAACGACCCGCCCCCGGCGCCCGCAGCACACCTCCTCCACAAAATATAGTTAATTTTCTCATGCAAATCACTTATGTAAAGTTAACTGACCTGCGCAAACAGTCCTTTTCGTCAGCATCGCGACAGCAGCCCGTCAGCAGCGGGAACGACTTTCTTCGGATCTCGAGTCCATCCCCGATGCGATGCCCTAGCCTCGAGCCATGAGCATCCTACTGACACATACCACGGCCCTTGAGGCGATGCGCAGCAGACGGCTGCGCTGGCGTCTCGAAAAGGGAGAACGCTGTGACGGCGACGTTCCCGAGCGGGTGCCGGCCAACGCGGAAATCGAGCGGCTCATCGGCACCGTCCCAGAGTTGGCCCGCGCGAGCAAGCCTCTTCACCTGCTCGTCTCTCGCGAGTCCCCGCGCGCGAGAAGGTCGCTGGTCCGCACCCACGCCTCCCCCGACCTTCCGCCCGGATCTGCCTTTGAGCTCGCCCCGGGAGTGCGGTGCATCTCGCCCGAGCACCTCCCCGTGGCGATGGCACCATGGCTCACGGACCTCGAGCTCATCTGCCTGCTCTCCGAGCTCCTTGGCATCTACGCCATCGACCCCACGTCAGAGAGGGGCATGTTCCAGCGGAAGTCTCCCCTCACCACCCCCGAGCGCATCCTCGAGCACCTCGAAGCCCTCGGACCGGAGCACGGAACCCAGCGGGTGCGCCACGCACTGCGTCACGCCTGCGTGCGCTCGGGCTCGCCCCGCGAGACGAAGCTTTCTCTTCGCCTGGGGCTGAGACCTTCGCTTGGGGGATACGGGCTCGAGGTGCTTTCGATGAACGAGCCCCTCGAGGTGCGGCGCATACATGACCGGATGGAATCGGGGGTGAGAAAGCCCGACATCCTGCTCCGCGGGCGCGCGGACGAGGCGGGAGGCGCACCGCGCATCGCCGCGGTCGAGTATAACGGCGGCGACCATGCGACCGAGCAGGCACACGCGCGCGACGCCGCGCGGAGCACCGAGCTCACGGCCATTGGACTCTCGGAGCACGTGGTGACGAAGGTCCAGTATCGCGACCTCGACTACATGGACGGGCTGGCAGAAATCCTCCGCCAGGAGCTCGGGCTGCCCCGACACCGCGTGACCCGCAAGGTGGCGGAGTGGCGTCGTTCGCGGCGGGCAGCGCTCTACGAGGAGCTCGAGCGCATCGACGGCGTCCGCTGGGACGGCCGCGCCCGCGAGCGTGCGCGCGATGAGAAGGACTCCTCCCCCGCCGCGCCCCAGACCACCGACGGCGGATGGGACGTCGTTCCCGTCGAGGCGTACGGGCTTGGGTAAGCGCTTCTCGGCACGTTGCGGGAATCGGGGTCGTGGCAATCCCGTGTCGTGAGGCGTTGTCCCGATTGGGGTTGTGGCAGAAATCGCACCGCCACGACCCCGTTTTCCGCAACAGGGACGAGAAGAACCGCAGGTGGCGAGAAGCGCGGGCTGCCGTAACCCCCATCCGCGCAACGCCGGCGGCGGGGAAACTGCCACGACCCCGATTTGCGCAACGCGCCGGGTCCGTAGCGCGCCCGGCCCGCAGCGCGCCCGGCCCGCCCCCCTACACGGCCTTGACGCCGCGCTCCCCGGTGCGTATGCGCACGCACTCCTCAACGGGATAGACGAAGATCTTGCCGTCGCCCACCTCGCCGGTGCGGGCAACGTCGCAGACGAGCCCAATCAGGTCTTCGACCTGCGCATTATTGACGACAAGCTCAACCTTCACCTTGGGGATCATGTTGAGCATGACCTCCTTGCCGCGATAGTACTCGGTCCAGCCGTGCTGGCTTCCGCAGCCCATGACCTCGTAGACGGTCATGCCGTGGATGCCCTTCTCGTTGAGCGCGTCCTTGAGCTCCTCGAGCTTCTCCGGACGGATGATGGCCGTTACCTTCTTCATGTTGCACGCTCCCTATGCGTCGAGTCCGGTGAAGGCGGGATAGGCGCTCTCGCCGTGCGCGGACACGTCGAGTCCAAGCGCCTCGTCATGCTCGCTCACGCGCAGGCTGCCGCCAAACGCCGCTCGCACGATGGCCACGAGCACGAGGTCGAGCACGATGACGATCGCAAGCGTGACCAGGATTCCAACCACCTGGCTCACGAGCAGCGAGGCATCGCCGGTGTAGAGCAGGCCGCCCGCCTCGGTCCAAGAGAGCTCCGGCACGCAGAAGAGGCCCGTGAGCACGCCGCCGAGGATGCCGCCCACCCCATGGCAGCCAAACGCGTCGAGCGCGTCGTCGTAGCCGAAGCGCGCCTTGAGCTTGGAGATGGCCAGGTAGCAGACAGGAGAGACGATGATGCCCATCAGCACCGCGGCCCACGGCTCCACAAAGCCCGCACCCGGCGTCACCACCACGAGGCCGGCCACAAGACCAGTGCAGGCGCCCACGAGCGTCGGCTTGCCGGTGGCAACGCGCTCGGTCACGAGCCAGGAGACGAGGCCCGCTGCGCTGGAGACCACGGTGTTGAGGATCGCGAGGGCCGCGACCTCGTCCGCGGCGAACTCGGAGCCCCCGTTGAAGCCAAACCAGCCAAGCCAGAGCAGGCCCGCCCCCAGCGCGACGAAGGGCACGTTGTGCGGCCGGTAGCTCTTGAGGCCAAAGCCCTTGCGCCCTCCGAGGAAGAGGCAGAGGATGAGTCCCGTCACGCCGGAGCTGATGTGGACCACGTCGCCGCCGGCAAAGTCCAGTGCGCCGATGACGTCGCCGATGAGCGAGCCCTCCCCGCCCCAGACCATGTGGGCGAGCGGCGCATACACCACGAGCGACCACGCGGCGATGAAGGCGGCGACGGCCCCGAACTTCATGCGCCCCGCCACCGAGCCCGTGACGATGGCCGCCGTGATCATGGCAAAGGCCATCTGGAAGCAGACGTCAACGAGCGAGGGATAGACCGCATCTGCGGGGACCGCGGACGCCTCGGCGAGCATGCCGGAGACGAGGCCGACAAGCCCCAGCTGGTCGAACCCCCCAAACCACGAAAGCGAGCCGTCTCCCCCGTAGGCGAAGGACCACCCCGCCAGGACCCAGGCAATCCCCACGATGCCGATCACGGCAAAGCACATGAGCATCGTGTTGATCACGTTCTTCCGGCGCGCCAGACCGCCGTAGAAGAACGCAAGCCCCGGGGTCATAAACAGGACGAGCATGGTGCAGACGAGCATGAATCCGGTAGATCCTGTGTCATACATGACGACCTCCCCAGTCGCACGGACGGTACGGCGGCAGTCTGCCACCCCAAAGAGGACGTGCCGAGAAGGACGTGCCGCTGTTTACGACCCTGCGCCACGCGGGAAACGTTGGAAGCCGCCTCGAAACGCGAGGCCGCCTCCTCGAAACGGTATGGAAAACTCGGGGTGAGGGCACTCGACCCCTTCCCCATTCCCTGAAACTTTTTTCTTTTCCTCCTTGACGGAGACGCTACGTCACGGAATAGGGTGGTTGCTGTCAGGCGCGGCCGGATGGGGCTCGTCCCCATGCGCCCGGCATGGCAGAGGCACCTCCGACTCTCCATCGGACACGCGGCAACTCCCCGGTCGTCTCGCGTCTCCTCACCCCCACGGGTAGCGTGACGACAGCCGCATCGTCCTGGCGCCCCACCTCGACCGAGTAGCTCCCTCGGAGGGGCGCCCAGCCGCCCCCGCATCGCTCACATGCGGGGGCGGCACTCTTTTCCGCCTCACCCATCTCAACGAGACCCCCTTGCCGGGGACGCTGCGTCATCCCCTAACCTGTGGGGACTTACCCCAACCAGGAAGGAGCACAGATGGCTCGTATACCGCCCCGCTTCGGAGCGGCCACCCTGACTCTAGCGCTCTTGCTCGCGGCGGCGCTCCCCGCCGCCCCTGCGATTGCAAAGATGGAGGATGGGGAGAAAGAAGAGTGCGAGAACATCGTCGAGCTGGAGCCCGAGGACTCCGAATGGTCGCACGTCCCCGCGAGTATCTTTCCCGCGGACGGCAATGCCGATAGCATCCTGCGCATCAACCCCAACGACTCTGCCGACGGGAGCCTCGACTCCCCCGGCAACACCTACCCGAGGCCAGGGGACTACGGCGAGATCGTCGTCGTCGAGGATTCCGAGATATCTGACGAGTCAATCCCGGTCATCACGCGATTCACGAAGCAGAACTATGGTGGCCTGGGGGGCGAGGCGCTCACCAAGACCTATCGGGTGACCAACGTGTCGGCGGCTCCCTATGGACAGTCGGTCGGATCCACGTACTATCCCGCGGGAAGCTACCCCGGCTCCGGCTACCTCTTCACCAGGGCGAGCTCTCCCAACCCCAGCGGCAACATCTCCTTCAGCTTTGAGGGCGTAAAGGTCACGCCCGACGACACGCCGGTCTACGCCTACTTCAAGATCACCCTCACGGGCAGGGCAGATGACGGCGACACCGCAACCACCGTGATGAACGTGGGATACAAGGTCACCGTCATCCCCGAGCCCCCCTATCGCTATCTCGCCACGATGCGCTACGACGCCACGGGCGGCACCATCGACGGCCAGCCCACCTCCGTAGCGACCAAGGTGGTCGGTCCGGACCGCGTCTGGGTGGACGGAAGCGTCGACCCTCCCACCAGCGTCAACTTCGACGTCACGGACACCATCCCCGTGCGCGAGGGATATGCGTTCCTCTTCTGGAGAGACGCCTCTTTCTTCGCCGGAGGAGACCGGCGCGCGATGTATCGCGGATCGGCCAGCACCCCCTCGCAGGACGAGTCCCCCCTAGGCGAGTCCGGACGATACGTGAACGCCTTTGAGCTGCAAGACGACGAAGGGGACTCGACCTGTTCGGACCCCACGCTCTACGCCGTCTGGGACAAGACCTGCTCGCTCTCTTACGACGCGGCCGGCGGGGCGACTACGCCCGAGACCGAGCGCTCGACGTTCGGCATCGACTGGGGCACCGGTAGGTCGCACACCGAGAAGGACCTCGTCGCCGCAGCCGCGCCCGTGCGCGAGGGGTACGCGTTCAGGGGCTGGAGAGCCACGGACGGAACCGTCCACCAGCCCGGGGACACGGTGACGCTCACCACGGACCGGCCGGACGAGACCCTCACCGCCCTCTGGGAGGCAAAGCCCGACACGAACGAGCCGGGTGGAGGCGGAACTGACGAGCCGGGAAAGCCGGACGAACCCGATAACCCCGGCGAGCCGAACAAGCCCGACAACCCCGGCGAGCCCCCGGCCAAGCCCGACAACCCCGGCACCGGAGACAACCCCGGAACCGGCAAGGGCTCGGGCGATGACCCGTCGAAGGTCGTCGGCAAGAGCTCGGGGAACGACGGGGGCAAGAGCGCCTCGGCCTCACGTCCCGCTCGCGCAAAGAGCGCGCTCCCGAAGACCGGGGATGCCACCCTCGTGGCTCCCGCCCTGCTCGGCGGCTCCGGGATTCTCGCCACGATCGCGGCCACAGCGCTCCGTCGCCGCCGCTCCTAGCCCAAATTGCACGGCCCCCTCGGGCGCCTCGCGGCCTCTCCGCCGCGAGGCGCCCAATGCTTTGTTATGACAAAGGTGACAGGGTCAACTGTCATAAAAGATTCCTAGAGCATGCTCCCGAAGTCGCTCACGACGATCTGCCCGGTGATAGCGCGCGACTCGTCACTCGCGAGAAAGAGCACGATGTTCGCCACGTCCTCGGGCGTGCAGGACTGAGTCCGCATGTTGGAATGCAGCGCTATTGCTCCGATCATGTCCTGGTCGAGCGTTGCTGGGTCCAGACCCGCGGTCATGGGCGTCGTGATGTTGCCCGGGCACACCGCGTTGCACCGGATGCCCGCTACCTGGAAGCGCAGCGCGGTGTGCTTGGTAACCCCGATGACGGCCGCCTTGGAGCTTACGTACGCCGCTCCGCCGCAGCCGCGCTCCCCCGCAATGGAGGCCACGTTGACGATGGAGGCGCCGGCCGTCATGCGCCTGGTAGCCGCACGCATGCAGCGCATGGTTCCCTTCTGGTTGGTCTCGACGATGCGGTCGAGGTCCTCGTCGGTGTAGCGGTCGATGGGCTTGAGGCCGCTCTCGAGCACGCCTGCATTGTTGACCAGAACGTCAATCCTCCCGTACCTCTCCATTGCGGCGGACATGAGGCTCTCAGGATCATCCGGCTTGGAGATGTCCGTGGGAACGACGAGGGTCTCGCCGCCGAACTCGGCGATCTGCGCGGCGACCTCCTCAAGGGCTTCGGCGCGACGCGCGCTCATGACCACCTTGGCGCCCTCCGCGGCAAAGAGCCTAGAAACGGCGGCCCCCACGCCAGAGTTTGCCCCGGTGACAACGGCAACCTTGTCTGCGAGACGGTTCATTGCGCTCCTTTCGCTGAGCTTATACATGGCGTTGAGCACCATATCCAGCCCGATGCCCCGGAGCCGCGCCCTTTCGCCGTAAGGCGACGACGCAACCGGTGAACGTGTTGGGGTTGGTCTCCATTCTCATCCAGTCCAAAGAGCGTTGATCTCCCCGCCCCCATCCATCGTCGATTCTCTTCGGTGGAGTAGTTGTGGAGATACAGACATAATTCCGTTTGCTCCTTGCGGCATGGATAGGTGGTCGATATAGTTATTTCTTGCACACACGCGGTGCACCCAATTGCGGGGTGGAGCAGTCTGGTAGCTCGTCGGGCTCATAACCCGAAGGTCGTAGGTTCAAATCCTGCCCCCGCGACCATAAATTCTCAGGTCATCGGCCAAGTCCGGTGACCTTTTTTCTTGCCTCGGGACACCCGATTTGGCTTATAGGACAAAATGTGTGTCCGCTTCAGGGGCATCGACGCAGGTCGATGCCCCTTTTTCTCGGCCTTAAATCCGTGCGGAGCTTTTAACCACTCGGACAGAAAGTGTGTCCGCCCGCGCCC